>DASSIC010000547.1:0-4424 GCA_035692325.1 Gemmatimonadaceae bacterium
CCCGCAGCTTCGCACGACCGCGCAGGTGGTGTACGTCGACTACCCCGACTGGGTGGCCGACCTGGTGGACCGTACCGCGGTGTATCGGGACGACGCCGCGAAGATGCGGCTCGCGATCGCGGTGGCGCGCGCCAACGTGGAACACGACACCGGTGGCCCGTTCGGCGCGGCCGTCTTCGAGAAGGAGAGTGGACGCCTCGTCGCCGTCGGGATGAACAGCGTCGTGCGACTGAACAACTGCACGCTGCACGGCGAGATGGTGGCATTCATGATGGCGCAGCGAGCGATCGGCGCCTATTCGCTCAGCGCGCCCAACCTGCCGGCGCACGAGCTCTTCACGTCGTGCGAGCCGTGCGCCATGTGCCTGGGCGCCACCCTCTGGAGCGGCGTCAAGCGCGTGGTGTATGGGGCGGGCCGCGAGGACGCCTCGAAGCTCCATTTCGAGGAAGGGCCGGTGTTCCCGGCGTCGTACAAGTATCTCGAGGACCGCGGCATCGAGATCGTGCGCGACGTGCTGCGCGACGAAGCGCGCGCCGTGCTGGAGCTCTATCGCGTCAAGAACGGGAAGATCTACAACGGGTGAGGCGGTAAGTGGGCGAGGCGATGAGGCCGAGACTGCCCACCGCTTCACCGCTTCACCGCTTCACTGCCTGACCGCCTCACCGCCTCACTCGCCATGACCGACTTCCGCCTTCCTCCACTTCCTTCGCTCAACCAGGCCGAGCTGGCCGACGCCACGGCGGACCTGCGCGAGGCGAACCTCGACTTCGCACGGCGACATCCCGGCGATCCACCGGGCCGACAGCCGGTGCACACCGTGTACGGCGGCGCGCAGCTCTTCGGCGCGGATGCCGCCGCCAAGATCGGCGGCGTGGCGCGCCGGGCACTGGAAGAGTACGTGGCCACGCCCCAGGCGCTCGGCGAGATGCTCGACGTGGCAGGGCACCACGCCCTGGATGCCGTGCACGCGCGCGTGCGCGAGAAGCTCACACGCGAGGCGGTCGAGGACTTCCGGATCGACTTCGAGGACGGTTACGGCAACCGCTCGGATGAGGAGGAAGATCACCACGCAGTCGTCGTCGGCGAAGAGCTGGCGCGCGGAATGAAGGAGGGAACGCTGCCTCCCTTCATCGGCATTCGCGTCAAGACGCTGTCCGAGGAGCTACGACTGCGCAGCATGCGGACCCTCGACGTGGTGCTCACCACGCTCGTCCAGAAGGTGGGAGCGCTTCCCGACCATTTCGTCGTCACGATTCCCAAGGTGACGATGGCCGAGCAGGTGGACTACACCGTGGCGGTGCTGCGGCAGCTCGAGCGGACGCTCGGACTGAAGAAGCGCTCGCTGCGCTTCGAGGTGATGGTCGAGACCCCGCAGATCATCCTCGACCACGAAGGACGCTCACTGTTGCCGCGCTTGGTGGAGCTCGCCGACGGCCGGCTCGCCGCCGCCCACTTCGGCACGTACGACTACACGGCGTCGCTGAACATCACCGCCGCGCACCAGCGCATGGGCCACCCGGCGAACGACTTCGCCAAGCACGTCATGCAGGTCACGCTCGCCGGCACCGGCGTGTGGCTGTCCGACGGATCGACGGCGGTGCTCCCGGTTCCGGTGCATCGCGCGGAGCGTGGGGGCGCGCTGTCGGCCCCGCAGCAGGCGGAGAATCGCGCGGCAATGCAGCAGGCGTGGCGGATGCACTTCCGGGACGTGACGCACTCGCTCGAAGGTGGCTTCTACCAGGGCTGGGACCTGCATCCCGCGCAGCTCGTGACGCGATACGCCGCGCTCTATCTCTTCTTCCTCGACGGCATCGAGGCCGCGGGCGCTCGACTGAAGAACTTCGTGGAGAAGGCGGCGCAGGCCACGCTCGTGGGGAACGTGTTCGACGACGCCGCCACGGGTCAGGGGCTGCTCAACTTCTTCCTGCGCGGCATCAACTCCGGCGCCGTGACCGAGGCCGAAGCGCTGCGGATGACGGGGCTGACCGAGGAGGATTTCCGCGGGCGCTCCTTCATCCGCATCATGCGCTCACGCACCGACGCCGGCGCGGAAGCCTCGGCGTGACGCCGACCCTCTTCGAGCTGCTCGATCTCGCGGCGCGGTGGGTCCACGTGATCGCGGGGATCATGTGGGTCGGCAACTCGATGCTCTTCAACTGGCTCGATCGCACCCTGTCACCTCCGTCCACGCCGGGCGAGGGGATGCAGGGCGAGAGCTGGCTGCTGCACAGTGGCGGCTTCTACTTCATCGAGAAGACGCAGCTGGCCGGCCAGCCGCTGCCGCGCACGCTGCACTGGTTCAAGTGGCAGGCGTATACCACCTGGATCAGCGGCGTCGTGCTGCTGCTCGCCGTCTACTACGTCGGCGGTCGTGCCGCGCTCGCCGATCCGGCGGTCGCGACGTTGAGTCACGGAGCCGCGGTAGCGATCGGTGTGGGCTCGATCTTCGTCGGGGTGGGGATCTATGAGCTCACGCACCGGTTCGTCGCGCCACGCGCGCCGACGCTGGCGAACGCGATCCTCATCGGCGCCTTTGTGGCGATCGTGTACGCGCTCACCCACCTGCTGAGCGGGCGCGCCGCCTTCCTGCACGTCGGCGCGATGCTGGCGTCGATCATGGCGGGGAACGTCGCGCTGACGATCATCCCGTCGCAGCGCGATCTGGTGAAGTCGGTCGCCGGCGAAGGACGCGCCGACCCCGCCATCTCGGCGCGCGCCAAGCGCGTCTCGATCAACAACAACTACATCACATTCCCAGTGATCGCGCTCATGGTGAGCGCGCACTTTCCGTCGGTGTACTCGCACCGCTGGAGCTGGCTGCTGCTGCTGCTCATCGTCGCCGTGGGGGCAGTGGTGCGGCACCTGATGAACATTCGCTTCACCACCCCGTGGTGGCAGCCGGCCCTGATCGGCACGGTGGCGGCCGGAGCCATCGCGCTCTACGCGCTGCTCACGCTCGGTGCGCCCGCGGCGGCATCCACCGCCAATGCAGGCGTGCCGAGCGTGGTGACGTTCGACGACGCCCGCCATGTGATCGATCGCCGGTGCGCGGCCTGCCACTCGCTCCAACCCTCGGACAGCTCCTTCGGGGCCGCGCCGGCGGGGGTCGCGTTCGATCTGCCGGCGCAGATCCAGTCGCATGCCGCGCGCATCCGCGAGCGTGCCGTCGTGACGCGCACCATGCCGCCGGCGAACAAGACGCACATCACCGAGCAGGAACGCGCGATTCTCGGGCGGTGGATCGAGCAGGGCGCGCGGATACCCTGAGGTTCTTGTCATCCCGCACGAGCGGAGCGAGTGTCGGGATCTGCTGTACCTTCGCACTAACAGGACTCGCTCGACAAGCCGACAACAACAGCATTACCACAGAAGACACGGAGGATCACGGAGGACACGGAAGATGTTCTGTGTCCTCTGTCTATTCTGTGTCCTCCGTGGTGAATCGCTGTTGCATTGCGAGCGCCGTCGCCGAGTCGAGTGGATCCCGACAGTCGCTCGCTGCGCTCGTTCCTGCGGGATGACAGATGGTCTACGACCCCCGATACGTCGAATACCCGAATGGGCTGAGCAGCAGCGGCACATGGTAGTGCGCCGCGGGGCCGGTCACGCGAAACTCCACCATCACCGAGGGATAGAAGGTCTCGCGCTGCGTGGCGGCGAAATACCCGCCGCTGTCGAAGCGCAGCCGATAGTCGCCGGGGGCGAGGGTCTGGCCGGGGGGCAGCAGATCGCGCAACCGCCCATCCGCGTCGGTCTCGCCGACGCCGAGCGACACCACGGCACCGGAGGCGTCGACCTGCTCGAGAATGACCTGCACGCGCGCCGCCGGCCGGCCGAGCGACGTGTCGAGAACGTGAGTGCTGATGGTGCTCATGACGCGACCGCCTTGTCGGGTTCGTGGAACAGCTTGAGCAGCCGCAGCCGCGTGATCTTGCGCTGCTCCTCGGCCGCGATAGTCAGCTCGTCCTCCGGCTCGTTCGCCAGCCGCTCTTCGGTGAGGGTGAGGATCTCGGCAGCGCCCAAACCGGTCGCGCAGATGATGCAGATGTAGCCGAATCGCTTTTCGTATGCCGCGTTCGCGGCGGCCAGCGCGCTGCGCACCGATGACGCAGCATCGCGCATCCCCGCCTGCTCACCCGACGACCAGGTTCGCTCGCGATCGTCCTGCGGCTCGGCGCTGCGCGACTCGCCCAGTCGCGGATGATGCTCGAATGCCTCGCGCCAGTCGATCGGACCCATCTCGCTCCAGACCTCGTCCGCCGCCGCGAGCAGCGTGCGGATGTCGCCGAAGGGGCGCCGCGCGAGCATCCCATCCACCCAGCGGGTCGCGCCACAGCAGGCGCCGAGCATGCGCGCCGCCTCGCTCTCGGGCAAGCGATCAAAGGCCGCGACGGTGCTCATCGGGCCGCGGTCACTCGGCGATC
>DASSIC010000548.1:0-5781 GCA_035692325.1 Gemmatimonadaceae bacterium
ATGTCCGCGCACGAACGGCACGACGAAGATCGCGACGGGAAGCGCGAAGCCCAACAGGAAGGGGACGAGCAGGCGAGCGAGCGCGGTGAAACGCGCGCGGCTGTCGCCGGCGGGGTTCACCCATTCGTTGCGGACGAGGAATCCGGCAACCAGGGCGCCCGGCATCACGAACTGGATCACCTCCGCCGGATGGAGCCCGTGCCGCACCACCATGAACAGCGCGGCGACGAAGCCGAGCAGCGACACCGTGGCGAAGGCCGAGTACGCGGGCGCGCGGCGCGCGCTCGCACCAGCGGACCCGCGCGACTGCTCATGCGCCTGGAACACGGCGAACAGCAGTACGCCGGCGACGAAGTACAGCCCGATGACCTTCACCAGGAAGGACAGTCCGGCGGCGACACCGGCGACCACGAGCCATCGGGTGCGGCGATCCTCGAGCCAGCGGAACAGCGCCGCCACCCCGAACACGGTGAGGAACAGGTTGTACCAGGATGGCAGGGGCGCCGTGTAGTTGGGCAGGCTCCACGCGACGCAGAGCAGCGTGACGCCAGCGGCCGCGAGGGGCTTCACCAGTCGCGACGCGACGTAGAAGACGGCCGGCACCCACGCGAGAAAGACGGCGAACAACACCACGCGCAGGCTGAACAGGTTGATCCCCAGGGCGCGGAATGCCGCGGCGTTGAGGTAGGTCAGCCCACCGGTGTAGAGCTCGTCGAAGTCGCGATGTGGCAGCTGCCCCTGGAGCAGCCGTTCGGCGCTCTGGCCCAGGGTGCCTTCATCGTGCGCGACCCAGCCTCGTCCGAGATGCCACGCGACGTACACCGCGCTCAGGATCAGCACGCCGAGCAGCAGCAGGCGCCAGTCCGCGTCGGGCCGCGGCTTCCTGGGCTCGCCGTCGGGCGTCCTGCTCACGTTCGGGGTGTACGGAGTGTCGGGGGCGACGGTGCCGCGCAATGGATTCCTCGAGAATGAAGGCGGGCTCCGGACGCGAATGGCCGCCGCCGACCCGCGCGCGTCGCGTCAGCCTCGAAAGACGCCCGGAATGCGCTCTCCGTCACGGTCGGCGCAGTGCAGCGCCGCTCAGCGAGTCGTCGCCGGTGCGTAGCGATAGACTCGGCGCGCGTCTTCGTCGAAGAAGTAGGCCTTCCGGTCGGGCATCAGCGCGAGCAGTCGAGCGTTCTCGGCGTCGCCCCGGTCGTAGACGACGAGCAGGCGCGCCGCGTCGGGATTCGCGACGTTTTGCACGATCGTCTCGTGCGGGCTGTGCCATGGTGAGTGCCGCACGAACAGCACGGCCCGGGGACTCGGGATCGACTCACGCAGCTGCGCGAAGGCCACGAGGTTCACGCGGTTGTTCGCGAGCTGGCTCCGGATCATGAGGCTCGCCGCATAGCCGGGGATGCAGAGGACGAGCGCCCCCGCGGCGAGCGCCGGCATCCAGCGTCGCGAGCGCCAGCCCAGCTCGTCGTTTCGGCCCGGCAATCGCCGTGCGCCGATCCAGGCAGCGACCCACGCGATGCCCGCCGCCGTGAGGAACGCATAGGCGGGGACGCTCTCGTAGTAGTAGAGCGTCCAGAGCGGCGTCGTGCCGAACGAGAGGTACACGAGCAGCAGCAGCACGCTGCTCGCCACGGCGAAGGCGGTGGGGCCGCTCAACGTGAGCAGGCCGAGGAGGGCGAACACCTCGAACGACCCCTTCGACCAGTCCCAGATCGTGTCGACGAGCGACTTTGCGCGCTCCACGAAGATGCGTGGCAGCGCCGACGGCACGTGGTTCGGATGGAATGCGCTGAACACCTCGTTCAGGTGCACGAACTCGGGATTGAGCTTGCGCGCCGGCGGCGTCGTGATGAGCCCGAAGCCGGGGAGGTCGTACGGCATGTAGTCGCGCGTGTAACGCTGCAGCGGCGTCACCCGCCAGTCGCCGGTGGTCTTCGCGCTCCACAGCGGGATGATCGCCAGCACCAGCGCTCCTGCGACGAGCGCGAGAGTGAAATCTCGCCAGCGTCGGCCGCGAATCACGTCGTACAGCACGACGATGCCGACGGGAATCGCGTACGCCAAGCCGGTGAGGGGGCGGGTGAGCACGCACCACCCCGTCGCCACGGCCACGCCGACCAGCCATCCCGGCCGGCGCGTCGAGCGCCATTCGAGCAGGGCGTACCATCCCGCGAGCCAGCAGACGATCGTCGTCGCTTCGGAGTAGTACGTCGGCCCGAAGTAGAGCACCATCGGCGTCGTGAGCCAGAACACCCAGGCCACGAGCGCCACGCCGCCATTCGCCACGCGCCGCGCGAGCACGAACAGGAGCGATGCAGCGGTGCTCTGCAGCACGAGCGGCATGAGCGCCGGCCAGCCGATCAGTGCGCCGAGGGTGAGCAGGATCGAGTGGCCGGGAAAATACTTGGAGGCCATCGCCGGCTCGACGAGCACGTACGGCTGCTCGAAGAAGAGCGGCATCGCCGGCGAGGGGAGTGCCCACCGGCCGCGCGCGAAGATCTGCGACTGGAGCACGTAGGCCAGTTCGTCGTGCACGACGGGGATGGGATTCCACTGCGCCCACGTGTGCCAGAGCGTCGCGAAGGTCGCCACGAAGACCACCGCGACGATGCCACGGGAATCGAGGGCGCGCGCGAGTCGCGACGGCTCGCCGGCCCCCGGACGCCCGGCGAGAAACGCGAACAGGGCCACGACGACGATCGCGGCAACTTGCAGGGTGATCACGCGGGAATGACGCCCAGTGGGCGCCTCCTGTCACGGCATCAGCAAAGATGCACCGCTGTGGCCTTCACGGTCGCCACTACCGACACGCCAGCGGCGAGCGCGAGCTCGCGCACTGCTCCCGCCGTCACGGTCGCGACGAGCACGGCGCCCCCCACGTCGACCGAGACGCGCGCGAGCGCGCCCTCTCCGGCCACCTCGTGCACACGCCCCTCGAGCACGTTGCGCGCGGAGCTCGGCCCCGGTCGCCCACGCGCGAGCACGACGTCCTCACCGCGGATGACGGCGTGACAGGGGCCGTCCGCGTATTCGCCCACGGCCACGAGCGACAGTGTGCCACTCTCGAAGCGGAGCGTGCCCAGCTCGCCGTCATCTCCGCTCGTGATGGTCGTCGCGCGGCCGGCGTACACGTTCTCGGCCCCCAGGAACTCCGCTGCCGCCGCCGTGGCGGGCCGCCGGAAAAGCTCCTCCGGCGGCGCGGCCTGCACGAGTCGCCCGGCTTCCACCAGCAGTGCGACGTCGCCCAGCGTGCCCGCTTCGGCGAAGTCGTGCGTCACCTGGAGCACGGTCAACCCCAGCTCGCGCTGCAGGGCGTGCAGCTCTCGGCGCACGTGCGTGCGGCGCCGTGGATCGAGCGCGGCGAAGGGCTCGTCCAGCAGGAGGATGTCGGGACGCCGCGCGAGCGCGCGTGCGAGCGCGACGATCTGTCGTTCGCCGCCGCTGAGCGACGCGACCGGTCGTGCCTGGAGTGCGCTCGCGCCGAACCGTTCGCTCATCGCGTCGGCCCAGCGGGCGTCGCTCGCTCCGTAGTGTACGTTCTCCCGCACGCTCAAGTGCGGAAAGAGGTAGCCGCGCTGATACACGATGCCGAGCCCGCGCTGCTCGGGCGCGCGTTGCGTGACGTCGACGCCGCGCAGCAGCAGCTGGCCGGCGGTGGCGCGTCGCACGCCGGCGATGGTCTCGAGCAGCGTCGTCTTCCCCGCCCCCGCCGGCCCGAGCACGATCCCCCACCTGCCGCCGGGCAGGGTGAACGACACGTCGTGCAGGCGGAACGCTCCCGCGCGCGCGGCAAGCGCGCGGGCCTCGATCATCGCGCCGGCTCGCCGAGCGCCGGGCGCGCGCGGAGCGACCGAAGCGCGAGCAGCGGCACGAGCGCGAGCAGCACGAGCACCGCCGCCACCGGCAGTGCGGCGTCCAGCCCGAACGCGTTGAACCGGTCGTAACTCAGCACGCTCGCGACCTTCGGGTTGTACGTGAGGATGACGATCGCGCCGAACTCGCTCACCGCGCGTGCCCACATCACGACGCCCGCCGCCACGAGCCCTCGGCCGGCCATCGGACGTGTAATGCGCCACGCCGCGCGCCAGGTGGAATCGCCGAGCGTCCGTGCGACCGCTTCGTAACGCTCGTCCACGCGGGCGATCGCTTCGCGGGCCGCGCTCACGTACAATGGCGCGGCGACGAACAGCATGGCGAGCGCGATGGCGTACGGACTTCCGATCAGCGCCAGCCCGGCACGTTCCAGCGCTCCGCCCACGACGCTCGATCGCCCGAAGGCGAGCAGCAGCGCGATGCCGGCCACCGGATGCGGAATGAGCAGCGGGAGCTCGAGCAGCGCGCTGACCACGATGCCGCCGGGGAGTCGCTCACGCGCGAGCAGCCAGGCCAGCGGCGTTCCGAGTGCGACGGTCGCGAGCGTCGCCGCGGTGGCCGTGAGCACGGTGAGCGAGAGCGACGCGCGAAGCTCCGCGTCGGTGCCGAGCTGTCGCACTCCAGCCGCGCCGCCGCGCAGCACGAGCGCGCCGACCGGAAGCACAAGCAGTCCGAGGAGCAGGAGCGAGCCGACGACGACGCCGGCGGTCGCCAGGCGGTGAGGGGCCTCGTGGGACATGACGCGAATCTACTTCGAGAGTCGGTGAACGGTGAACCGTGAACCGCCGCCGTCTGCCCCGAACGGGGGATGCGCAACGCTTCACGGGCAACGTCGTATATTGAGCAGCCTCTCAACCCCCATCCATGTCCGACCTCGCGATCGACATCCGGAACGTCGAGAAGCGGTACGCCGAGCACGTCGCGGTGCGCGACCTCTCGCTGCAGGTGCCGCGCGGCGCCGTCTACGGGCTCCTCGGCCCCAACGGCGCCGGCAAGACGACGACCATTCGCATGATCCTGAACATCATCGTCCCCGACACGGGGACGATCGCCCTGTTCGGCCAGTCCCATCTCTCGAGCGGGATCACCGATCGCATCGGCTATCTCCCCGAAGAGCGCGGACTCTACAAGAAGATGCAGGTGCGGCGCGTGCTCCGGTTCCTCGCGGAGCTGAAGGGCGTGCCGGCGAAGGTGGCCGAGCAGCGGATCGAGGAGTGGATGGAGCGGTTCCAGCTCAAGACGCCGGAGAAGGACTGGGGGCTCGCCAAGATCGACGAGCTCTCGCGCGGCATGCAGCAGAAGGTGCAGTTCATCGGCACCCTTCTGCACGATCCGGATCTCGTCATCCTCGACGAGCCCTTCTCCGGTCTGGACCCGATCAACGCGCAGGCGCTCAAGGACACCGTCGTCGACCTGAAGGCGCGCGGCAAGACGGTCATCTTCAGCACGCACCTGATGGACAACGCCGAGCGGCTGTGCGACGCCGTGTGCATCATCGCCCGCGGCGGCAAGGTGCTCGACGGCGCGGTGAGCTCCGTGAAGGCGGCCCACGGCGGCAAGGTCGTCGCGCTGTCCGTCGCCGGCGAGTCGCGCCACGCCATCGCGCACATCCTGGCCGACCGCACGCTCGTGGCCCGTTTCGACGACCAGAACCGCTTCTACGAGATCAACCTGGCCCCCGGTGCCGACCCGCAGCAGCTCCTGCGGCGCGTGATGGAGACGGGCGCGCCGATCCAACGCTTCGAGCTCGTGCAGCCCTCGCTGCACCAGATCTTCCTGGACAAGGTGGGCGCCACGGGCGTGGAGGAGGGGATGAGTGGACAAGGCTAACGTGCGCAAGCTGGGCGTGGTGTTCAAACGGGAATACCTCGAGCGCGTCCGCTCGAAGTGGTTTCTCGTCGGCACGCT
>DASSIC010000549.1:0-12325 GCA_035692325.1 Gemmatimonadaceae bacterium
CCGGGGAGACGGGGGCAGGCTCCCGCATCCGCATCCGTGGATCGAACTCGATCTCGCTCTCGAACGAGCCGCTCATCATCCTCGATGGCGTGCGAATGGACAACACCCCGGAGTCGACGGCGATCGACGTCGGTGGTCAGCTCCCCTCGCGGCTGAACGACATCAACTCCGAGGAGATCGAGAGCATCGAGGTGATCAAAGGGCCAGCCGCCGCGGCGCTCTACGGTACCGCCGCCTCGAACGGCGTCATCCAGATCACGACGAAGAAGGGACGCGTCGGCAAGGCGCGGTGGGATACCTTCGCCGAGCTCGGGAATCTGCACAACGTCGACGACTATCCGCTCAACCTGCGCTCCTACGGCAAGAACGCGGCGGGTGGGCTCGTCACCAACTGCAGCCTGTTCAGCCGCACGAACGGGCGCACGAGCGCCTGCGTGGCCATCGACTCCACGATCTCCAACAACCCGATCGCGGCAGCGGGCGTGTACAGCGACGGCAACCGGCGCATCGCCGGCGCCAGCGCCGCTGGCGGCGCCGACAACCTGACGTACTTCGTGTCGGGTGAATACCAGAAGGAACAGAACATCATCCAGATCAACAACCAGCAGCGCGCCAACCTGCGCACGAATCTCCGCGCGCAGCTGGCGAAGAACCTGGATGCCCAGATCAACATCGGATACGTGAACAGCGAGCTGCGTCGCCCGCAGAACGACAACAACTCGTTCGGCGTATCGGCGGCGCTCCTTGGTGGCGCGGCCGACTGCCGGCCAGGGGCGCGCGGCACCGGCGGGGCGCTCGATCACCCCGGCCTCTGCCTCGGGGGCACGGACACGGTGAGCCACGGGTACTTCAACCGCGGCATCTCGCCCTACGACTTCTACAACATCGACGTCCGCCAGCGCGTGCAGCGCCTGACCGGCGGCCTCACGAGCAACTGGACGCCGCTCAGCTGGCTCGCCGTCAACGGTACCTTCGGCGCCGACATCAACCACCGCGCCGACACCCAGGAGCTCCAGCCGGACGTGCTGCCCGTCTCGGCCAACTCGCTGGAAGGGTATCGCGGCGTGTACCGCGCGATCATCAACAATTTCACGACGAGCCTCAACGCCACGGCGACCTACGACTACTCGCCGTCGGTGAAGCTGACGACCAGCGTGGGGTCGCAGTACGTCGACGCGGGGTTCACTCGCACCGATGCCTTCGGCGCCAAGCTGCTCGCCGGCACCGGCTCCCTCGCCGGGACGAATGCCCGCTTCGCCGTGGGCGAGCTCAGTCAGGACGTGCGCACGCTCGGCTTCCTCGGCCGCGAGCAGATCGCGTGGCGCGATCGCGCCTTCCTCACCGTGGCGGCGCGCACCGACAAGAACAGCGCCTTCGGCGCGAACTTTCAGCGCGTGATCTACCCCTCCGTCAGCGCGTCGTGGGTGCTCAACGAGGAGTCGTTCTTCCCCCGCGTGAGGGCCATCTCCTCGCTGCGCCTGCGGGCCGCCATCGGCTCGGCGGGCCAGAATCCCGGCTTCCTCGCTGCGGAGCAGTTCTACACCCCGGTCAGCGCGATCGTGAAGGGCGCCGACGTGCCCGCCTTCACGGTCGGTGGCTCCGGCAACCCGAACCTCAAGCCCGAGAAGTCCACCGAGATCGAAGGTGGATTCGATCTCGGCCTGTTCGACGATCGGGTGAGCCTGGAGTACACGCACTACAACAAGGTCACGAAGGATGCACTCGTGAACGTGGTGCTCGCGCCGTCGCTTGGATCCGGCACCAACCGCTTCCAGAACCTGGGCCAGGTGCGCAACCTCGGCGACGAGGCGCTGCTGCGCGCCAACCTGTTCGACGGTCGGATGGTGAAGTTCGACCTGACCGTCAACGGCTCGTGGACCTCCAATCGTCTCGACGACCTGGGCGTGGACGAGAATGGGGTGCCGATTCCGCAGTTCACCGGCGGCTTCAACACCACCCAGATCTTCAAGTCGGGGCTGCCGCTCGGCGCATACTACGATCGCGCGCTCTCGTATAGCGACGCCAATGGCGATGGCCTGATCGCCTGCCCGCTTGGTGCGGGGAGCACGGGGTGCGAGTACACACTCGCGGACGACCCGACGTATCAGGGCACGCCGTTCCCGAACGTCGAGCTGTCGTTCTCACCCGCGCTCTCGCTCGGCCGCTCCGTTCGCATCTCGGCCACGGTCGATCACCGCGGCGGGCAGAAGCTCTACAACCTGACCGGCTACTATCGCAACGCCGTGTTCCTCAACGGGGCGCAGGTGCAGACGCCGAACGCGTCGAACCTGGCGCAGCAGGCCGCGGCGTACGCAGCGGCCAACGAAGGTGTCTTCACCGGCTTCTTCGAGGATGCGTCGTTCACGAAGCTGCGTGAGGTCGCCATCTCCTTCACGGTGCCGCAGAACGTCGCGGCCCGGCTCGGGGCAGGGGCGGCCACGCTGACCTTCGCCGGCCGCAATCTCCACACGTGGACGAACTACAGCGGCATCGATCCGGAGCTCAACGCGGGGGCGCAGTCGAACTTCACCGCGGCCGACTTCCTGACGACGCCGCAGGTCCGGTATCTCACGGCGCGACTCGCGCTCAGCTTCTGAGCGGGGGCCATTCACCAATGACGAATCCAATGCATCTCTCCAGATTCACTGGTCGCGCCCTGCTGGCCGCCGCGCTCGCGAGCGCGGCGGGCCTCGCGGCCTGCAACCAGGACAAGCTGCTCACGGTGGCCACGCCCGACGTGGTGCTGCCGAAGGACATCGCCGGCGCTGCCGCACTGCCGAGCGCTTACGCTGCCGCCATCGCCGACTTCCAGGTGGGCTACGCCGGCGGCTACGGGGGCGGCCCGCCCGCGCTCGACCTCAACGAAGGAATCGGGCAGATGACCGCGCTGCTCGGCGACGAGTTCCTCAACGCCGAAACCTTCAGCACGCGCGTCGAGGTGGACCGCCGCGCCACCGACGACAACAACCAGACCACGCTGCAGACCTTCCAGGATCTTCAGCGGTCGCGCTCCACGTCGGATCTCGTCGCGTCGCGCTTCCGCGAGTTCCTGCCGAACGACCCGCGCGGCGCGGAAGTGCAGGCGCTCGGTGCGTACATCCTCGTGCTGATGGGTGAGGCCTACTGCAACGGGGTGCCGACGAGCGTCGTCAACGCCGATGGATCGTTCACCTACGGGGCGCCACAGACGGGGGTGCAGCTCTTCACCACGGCGCTCGCCAAGTTCGATTCGGCGATCACCGTGGCGTCGGCCACCGGCGGCACCACGGCGCTCAACCTGGCGCGGATCGGCAAGGGACGCGCGCTGATCGACCTCGGGCGCTACGTCGACGCCGACGCGGCGGTCGCGGCCGTCCCGTCGTCGTTCAACTACAGCATCGAGCACAGCGAGAACACCGGCCGACAGCAGAACGCCATCTTCAGCTACAACTACCTCGAGCGGCGGTTCACCGTCGGGAATCAGGAAGGCGGCAACGGCCTGCTTTACGTGGCAGCCGCGGACCCGCGCGTGCCGACCTTCCAGATCCCCACCAATGGCGGCGTGGGCTTCGATGGCGAGACGCCGCTGTTCCTCACGACCAAGTTCCCGGAGCGAAAGGCGCCGACGCCGCTCGCCATCGGCGCGGAGGCACGCCTCATCCAGGCCGAGGCGGCGCTGAAGGCTGGGAACCTGGCCAGCTTCCTCACAATGCTGAACGCGGCGCGCGCTTCGGCGCCGACCTACACGCCCAGCGGCGCTGCCACCGAGCAGCCGGAGCCGAGTCCGGCCCCGCTCACGGTCGCTGACATTCCCGCCACGCAAGCCGGACGAGAGGACCTGCTGTTCCGCGAGCGGGCCTTCACCCTGTATCTCACCAGCCACCGGCTGGGTGACATGCGGCGGCTCATCTCGCAGTACGGGCGAAACTCGGAGACGGTGTTCCCCACCGGTGCCTACAATCCGGGCAGTCCGTCGAAGGCCGGTACCTTCTACGGTCCCGACGTGAATCTCCCCATTCCCGCCGAGGAGGAGAACAATCCTCAGTACGCGGTGGCGCCGCACTGCATCAACCGGTCGGCGGCATTCCAGTAGCCGCAGGGGCATCGATTGCACGACGGCCCCGCGAGCGATGCTCGCGGGGCCGTTTGCCTTCCGCGACCGCGGGCGATGCCCCTTTTTGCGCGCCTCTGGCAGCGGTGAAATGGCAAAGCCCCGCTCGTGCCGAGCGGGGCCTGCCCATGACCGGAGTGGGGATCGAACCCACGACCTGAAGATTAAAAGTCTCCTGCTCTACCAACTGAGCTATCCGGTCGGGCTGTTGAAAGCTATCAATCGACCGCGCGATGCGAAACGAGGGGCGCGGCCGACGGCCGGCCGTCGTCCTCCGTGCCAACGGTCACCAGGCTCACCATGGTCCAGATGCTCAAGGTCGGACTACTCACTGGTCGGGAAACCACCTTTCCCGCCGCCCTCGTCGCCGAAGTCGCGAAGCGGGACGCCGGTGTCGAGGTGGAGCTCGTGAAGCTCGGCGGAACGTCGATGGACGAGCCGGTTCCCTACGCCGTGATCATCGACCGCATCTCGCACGAAGCGCCCTACTACCGGACGTATCTCAAGCACGCCGTGCTCCAGGGCTGCGTCGTCGTGAACAATCCCTTCATGTGGTCTGCCGACGACAAGCTGTTCGAGGCGTCGCTCGCGACGACGCTCGGTGTGGCGAGCCCGAAGACGCTCGTGCTGCCGAACCACTCGTATCGCCCTGGGATCCGCCATCACGAGAGCCTGCGGAATCTGAAGTACCCGCTCGACTGGAAGGCGATCGTCGACTACGTCGGCATGCCCTGTGTGCTCAAGGACGCGCACGGCGGCGGTTGGCGGAACGTGTATCTCTGTCGATCGCTCGACGAGGTGATTCACCACTACGATTCCACCGGCCAGCTGACGATGATCGTGCAGGAGTTCATCGAGTGGGATCACTTCGTCCGCTGTCTGAGCCTCGGCCAACGCGACGTACTGCCGATGAACTACGACCCGATCGGTCGCCGGTATCTGACGGAGCATCTGCGCCTCGCGCCTGCTCTCGAGCAGCGGTTCGTCGGCGATTCCCTCACGCTCGTGCGCGCGCTCGGCTACGACATGTGCTCGCTGGAGTTCGCCGTGCGGGGAGGCGTTCCCTATGCGATCGACTTCATGAATCCGGTGCCCGATCTGGACGCGAGCTCCCTCACGCCGCGCTCGTTCGACTGGGCGGTGCAGGGCATGGCGGAGCTGGCGATCCGGCTCGCCAAATCGCCCCCGTCGCGACGTGACCCGCGGTCCGGTGCGTTCCTGCTCGGGCGGCGGGAAGGATCCGCCTGACGGGCGGCGGGCGTCACCGGGCACGAATGCCGGCCGAGTGGCGTTCCAGCGGAATGGCCCCTCGACGCGTATTCTGAGGAGCCGCGCGCGGGTCACCGCGCGCCTTCCATTCCGAGGATTCTGTTCGTGCATACGACGCTCGTTTCGCGGTCGATCGCGCGGCGGGGCTCGGCCTTCGGGCCGACGTCCCGCCCGCTGCGCTTCGCCCCGCTGCTCATCCTGCTCACGGTTGCCGCGCTCGGCGCGTGCAGCCACGCACCGCAACCGCGGATCGCTGGAGCGCCGGCGGCGCCGCCGTCAGCCAGCGAACCGTGGCGGGTGCCGCGTGGCGTGGTGCCGGCCGAGCCGCGCCCAGCCGATTCCGTCCCCGGGATTCCCGCCGACATCGCGGACCGCCGTACGTCGCTCGCACTCGCCGACGTGGTGGACCTCGCGCTGCGCAACAATCCCCAGACCCAGCTCTCCTGGTCGCAGGCGCGCGCCGGCGCGGCCACGTACGGCGCGGCGAGCGCGGCGTATCTCCCGACGGTGGATGGCTCGGCCAACGCGGCATACTCGCAAACCACGGTCGGCCAGACGCTCGGCGGCATCGGGACTCGCCGGTCGATCACGCCCGCCGTTTCGCTGTCGTATCTGCTGTTCGACTTCGGCGGGCGGAGCGGCACGGTGGCGGCCGCGCGCGCGGCGGCCGTGGCGCTGGATCTCACGCACAACGCCACGCTGCAGAACGTCGTGCTGCAGGCGGAAGGCTCGTACTTCAACTTCCAGGCGCAGCGCGCGCTCGTATCGGCGGCGCGACTCAGCGTCGCCGAAGCGGACAGCAACCTCGCGTCGGCGCGGCAGCGCAACCGGGCCGGAGTGGCCACCATCGCCGACGTGCTTCAGGCCGAGACGCTGCTTGCCCAGGCACAGCTCGACCTCGAAACGGTCGAGGGCAATCTCGAGGTGGCGCGCGGTGCGCTGGCCGTGTCGATGGGCCTGCCGGCCAACGCGCGTTACGACCTCGCGCCGGTGAACGACTCCATTCCCGTGGCCCTCGCCGCCGCTGATGTGGACACCCTGATCAATCGCGCGCTCGAAAATCGTCCCGACCTGGCTGCGGCTCGCGTGCAGATCGAACAGTCGCAAGCCGAGGTGCGTGTCGCGCGCTCCGCGCTCTTTCCCAGCGTCTCGCTCGGGTCCACGCTCAGCCATCCCTATTCCAGCCAGCCCAACGCGTCGGGCACTACCTTCGGCGTGACGCTCGGTGTGGCCATCCCGATCTTCAACCTCGCGCGGCCGTACAACGTGATGGCGGCGCGTGCGCAGGTGGATGCGTTCGCCGCGCGCGCGAACGTGCTGCGCACCGAAGTCGCGCAGCAGGTCTTCACCTCATACTATCAGCTGCGCACCGCCACGCAGCGTTCGCGCACCGCCGACGTGCTGCTCGCCAGCGCACTGCGCTCGGAAGCGGCGGCGCGCGCGCGCTACCGTGCCGGTGTGGGAACCATTCTGGATCTCGTGACCGCGCAGAGCGCGCTGGCGAACGCACGGGCACAGCAGGCCCAGTCGCGTTGGGTATGGGCTACCTCGCTCGCCCAGCTCTCGCACGACGTGGGCGTCCTCGGCCCGCGTGGCGAAACTCTCGTTCCACTCGCGGACTCCACCGGAGTCCGTCGATGAACATCGTACGCAACCCACGCTCCATCATGTGCTCGTTCTCGAACTCCCGCCGGCTGCGCGTCGGTGTGCTCGCTCTCCTCGCGGTGGCCGCCGGTTGTTCCAAGAAGCAGGAGCAGCGCGGCCGGCCCTCGGTGCCGGTGCTCGTGGCGCGCGCCAGGAAGGCAGCAGTGCCGTACACGATCGAAGCCAATGGCGTCGTCATCCCCTCCCAGGCGTCCACCGTGGCATCGCAGGTCGAGGGCATCGTGCAGCGCGTCGCCTTCGAGGAAGGACAGGATGTGGTGAAGGGCCAGGTGCTCTTCCAGATCGACGCGCGCCCCTATCGGGCGCAGTATCAGGTGGCGGTGGCCAACCTCGCGCGCAGCAGGGCGACGGCGGAGAACGCGCAGCGCGAGGCGCAGCGATATGCCGCACTCGCCCAGCAGGACTACGTGACGCGCGAGCAGGCCGACCAGCAGCGCGCGACCGCCGCGTCGAGCGCGGCGACCGTCGCCGCCGACCAGGCCGCGGTCTCCGCTGCGAAGTTCAATCTCGACAACACGACGATCCGCGCCCCCATCTCCGGCCGCACCGGCGCACTGCTCGTGCGCGAGGGCAACCTCGTGCACGCGTCGGGCAACACGCCGCTGGTCGTGATCAACCAGATCAGCCCCATTCTGGTCCGTTTCGCCATCCCGTCCACCCAGCTGCCGCTGTTGCAGAAGTACGGCACCGTGGGTGGGTTGGTCGTGAGCGCCACGCCCAACTCGGGCGGCGATCCGGCGACCGATCAGGCGGTCGGCGGGCAGATCGGCCTCTCCGTCGGCCGCGCCGATCCGGGACAGGGCGATCCGAGCCAGGGGGGCCCGCCGAGCGCATCGGGTGCCCGCGCAGCCCCGCCGACTCCCGCGCTCGTGCCCATCGCGCAGCCGGAAAACGGCTCGTTGTCGTTCATCGACAACGCAGTGGACACGACGACCGGCACGGTGCTGCTCAAGGCGACGTTCCCGAACCCGAACAAGCGGCTCTGGGTCGGCGAGTTCGTCGCCACCAGGCTCGAGCTCTTCGTCGAGCAGAACGCCCTCGTCGTGCCGACGTCGGCGGTCGTCACCGGCCAGCAGGGCACGTACGTGTACATCGTCACCGACAGCATGACGGCGCAGCAGCGTCCGGTGCGCGTCGAGCGCACGGCCGGTGACATCACCGTCATCGCGTCGGGGCTGCGTGGGGGCGAGCAGGTCGTGACCGACGGTCAGGCACGCCTCACGCCGAACGCCAAGGTCGTGCTGAATACGCCACAGGGCGCCCCGGCTGGCGGACGAGCCGGCGGCGGTCGCCGTTCCGGCGGCGCTGGTGCTGGAGCCGGCGGTGCGCCGGGCGCTGCCAACGCCGCGCGAGGCGCGCCGGCGTCGCCATGAACTTCACCGCGGTGTTCATTCGCCGCCCGGTCATGACCACGTTGCTCATGGCCGCGATCCTCGTGTTCGGCATCGCGTCGTATCGCAAGCTCACGGTGAGTGACCTGCCGTCGGTGGACTACCCGACGATCAACGTGAGCGCCAACCTGCCGGGCGCGAGCCCGGAGACGATGGCCGCTACGGTGGCGACGCCGCTCGAGAAGTCCTTTTCCGCCATCGCCGGCATCGACAACATCACGTCGAGCAGCGGACAGGGAAACACGAACGTCACGCTCCAGTTCTCCCCTGACCGCGACATCGACGCCGCGGCGCAGGACGTCAACGCGGCCATCTCCGCCACCCTCGCCTTCCTGCCGTCGACGATCATCCCGCCGTCGTACCGCAAGCAGAACCCCGCCGCGTCGCCGATCCTCTTCTTCGCCCTCACCTCGAGCTCGATGTCGCTCACCGCGCTCGACGAGTTCGCGGAAACGAACATCGCGCAGCGGCTGTCGATGGTGGAGGGGGTGTCGCAGGTGAACGTGTTCGGATCGGCGAAGTACGCCGTGCGCGTCGAGCTCGACCCGGCGCAGCTCACCGCGCGCGGCTTGAGCATCAGCCAGATCGCGCAGGCCATCCGGACGAACAACGTCACCTTGCCCACGGGCATTCTCTACGGCAAGGACCGCACGCTCACGATCCAGGCCACCGGCCAGCTCCAGAACGCCGACCAGTTCCGCAGCATGGTCGTTGCCAACAGGAACGGCGCGCCGATCCACCTGGGCGATCTGGGACGTGTGTACGACGGCGTGCAGAACTACCGCAACGCGAGCTGGTACAATGGCGAGCGCGCGATCGTGCTCGCGGTGATGCGACAGCCCGGCACCAACACCGTCGCCGTCGCCACCGCGGTCAAGCAGGCGCTCGCCGAGCTGATGCCCTCGCTCCCCCCGTCCGTGAAGGTGAACATCCGCTACGACCGCTCCGAGGGGATCAAGGAATCGGTGAACGAGGTGAAGACCTCGCTGGTCCTCGCGCTCGTCCTCGTCGTGCTGGTGATCTTCCTCTTTCTGCGGAATCTCACCGCCACGGCCATCCCCAGCCTCACCCTGCCGATGGCCATCGTCGGCACCGTCTCGGTGATGTACGTGCTGGGGTTCAGCATCGACAATCTGTCGTTGATGGCGCTCACCCTCGCGGTGGGCTTCGTCGTCGACGACGCGATCGTGATGCTCGAGAACATCGTACGCCACATCGAGAAGGGGGAGCCGCCCCTCCAGGCCGCGCTCGATGGTGCGGAAGAGGTGGGGTTCACGATCCTGTCGATGACCGTCTCGCTCGCCGCCGTCTTCATCCCGCTCATCTTCATGGGCGGGATCATCGGCAAGCTGTTCCGCGAGTTCGCCATCACGATCAGCGCGGCGATCCTCGTCTCGGGCGTCGTGTCGCTCACGCTCACGCCCATGCTGTGCGCGCGCTTCCTCAAGTCGCACGAGGGCGAGACGCATGGTCGCTTCTACCTCGCCATCGAGCGCGCGTTCAATCGCCTGCTGCACGGCTACGAGCGGTCGCTCGCCTGGGCGATGGACCGTCGTCCGCTCACGCTCGTGTTCTCGGCGCTCATTCTCATCGCGACGGTGCTGCTCTTCCGCACCGTGCCCAAGGGGCTGTTTCCGAGCGACGATACCGGCCTGCTGAACGCCTCCACCGTGGCTGCGCAGGGCACGTCGTTCCCCGAGATGATGCGCCTGCAGCTCCTCGCCAACAAGGCGATCGAGCGCGACTCGTTCGTCGCCGGCTACATGTCGAACATCGGTGGGGGCAGCGGCGGCAACATCAACATCGTCCTCAAGCCCGCCGGTGAGCGGCCGTCGGCCGACGAGATGGTGCGCGAGCTCACGCGCCGCCTGAGCGGCATCCCCGGCCTCCAGGTGTTCGTGCAGAATCCGCCAAGCATCCGCATCGGCGGACGCGGCTCGCGCACGCTGTACCAGTACACCATGCAGGCCCATGACGTCGCCACGCTGTATGCCGGCGCGCAGCGCATGCAGGCCGCCATGCGCGGGTTGCCGCTCGTCACCGACGTCACCAGCGACCTGGAGAACCGCAACCCGGTCGTGAACGTCAGGATCATGCGCGATCGCGCCGCGATGCTGGGCGTCACGCCGCTGGCGGTGCAGCGCGCCATGGCCAACGCCTACAGCGAACAGCAGGCGAGCACGATCTATACGGCCACCAACAACTACTGGGTCGTCCTCCAGATCCGCCCCGAGGACACCCAGGACATGTCGGCGCTCGAGAAGCTCTACGTCACGAGCTCGTCGGGCAAGCTGGTGCCGCTCACCGACATCGCCACCTTCTCGCGCGGCGTGGGCCCGCAGAGCATCGCGCACTCGGGGCAGTTCGCGTCGGTCACCATCTCGTTCAACCTCGCCGCCAACGCCGACCTCGGCTCCGCCGTGGCCGAGGTGAACAAGCTCGCCGCGCGCACCCTGCCGGCGAGCATCACGGGCAACTTCTCCGGCACCGCGCAGGCCTTCCAGGATTCGCAGAAGGGGCTCGGCATCCTGCTGCTCATCACCGTGTTCGTGATCTACATCGTGCTCGGCATCCTCTACGAGAGCTTCATCCACCCGATCACGATCCTCACCGGCCTCCCCTTCGCGGCGTTCGGCGCACTCCTCGCCCTGTTCGTCACCGGCCAGCAGCTCGACGTCTACGGCTACGTCGGCGTGATCATGCTCATCGGCATCGTGAAGAAGAATGCCATCATGATGATCGACTTCGCGATCGAGGCGGAGCGGTCGGGGCACACCACGCCCGCGCAGGCGATCGTCGAGGCGGCGAGCGTGCGCTTCCGCCCGATCATGATGACGACCGTCGCCGCCATCGCCGGCACCCTTCCCATCGCCATCGGGCTCGGCGCCAGCGCGTCGTCGCGCCGCCCGCTCGGCATTGCCGTCGTCGGCGGCCTCGCCTTCTCGCAGATCGTGACCCTCTACGTGACCCCGGTCTTCTACACCTACCTCGACGACCTCCAGTCCTGGCTCGGACGTCAATCCGGCCGGCTCCCCTGGTCGTCGGAAGAGAAGCCGGTGGCCGAGGTGACGGCATGAACCTCACGAGCCTGTTCATCCGCCGCCCGATCATGACGACGCTCGTCATGGTCGCCATCCTGTTCTTCGGCATCGTCGCGTACCGGCAGCTTCCGGTGAGCGACCTGCCCAACGTCGACTTCCCGACGATCAGCGTCACAGCCGTGCTTCCGGGCGCCAGTCCGGCCACGATGGCCGCCACGGTCGCCACCCCGCTGGAGAAGCAGTTCTCCACGATCGCCGGCATCGACAACATGACGTCGACGTCGAGCCTGGGGCAGACGCAGATCGTCATCCAGTTCTCCCTCGACCGCGACATCGACGCGGCTGCGCAGGACGTGCAGGCGGCCATCACGCAAACGCTGCGCGGGCTCCCGCAGGGGATCATGCCGCCGTCGTACCAGAAGACGAACCCCGCCGACGCGCCGATCCTCACCCTCGCCCTCACGTCGGACGAGATCCCCCTCTCGGCGCTCAACGAGTTCGCCGAGACGACCATCGCGCAGCGGCTGTCCACGGTGGGTGGCGTGGCGCAGGTGCTGGTGTACGGGGCGCAGAAGTACGCCGTGCGCGTGCAGCTCGATCCGGCGCAGCTCGCGACGCGCAATCTCGCCCTCAGCGACGTGGAGCAGGCGATCACGAGTCAGAACGTGAACCTGCCGACGGGTGTGCTGAACGGACCGAAGCTCGCGCTCACGGTGCAGGCGAGCGGCCAGCTCCAGACGGCACAGGAGTTTCGCGATCTCATCGTGACCTACCGCGGCGGAGCACCGGTACACCTCTCCGACCTCGGCCGCGTCACCGACGACGTCCAGAACAACAAGACCGCGAGCTGGTATGGATCGTCGCGATCG
>DASSIC010000550.1:0-19972 GCA_035692325.1 Gemmatimonadaceae bacterium
CCCTGGATGGCGCTGAAGTGCACGAAGACGTCGGGACCACCTTCCCGCGAGATGAAGCCGAAGCCCTTCGCGTCGTTGAACCACTTCACCGTGCCGTTGATGCGAGCCATGAGCCGTACCTCTTACCAGAACTGAGCCTGATCCCGAGTTCGAGGAAGTGGCCGGTGGCCGGTCGCTCCGCTCGTCCCACGTGATCCGTATGATGCCCCGTCGCGCCGCGGCGCTCGGAGCGGGACGTGAGACTCAAACGGGCAAGTTTTGTGCACATGGAGACTTGCGTTCCCCGTCCCGCCGGCAGGGGAATGCAAAACGGGGCCGCACCTGGCCCCGTTTCGCACGTTGTGCCACAGACACACGGATCTCCGTCGCGCACGCGGTCCAGGGCACCGCGGGAATGGCAGAGGGCCGAGTTCTACCCTACGCCGCGCCGGCGATGTATCGCGCCACGCGCCCGCACTCACGGCACTGCAGCGTAACCTGCGAGCGCGGTGGAGGCGGAAAGTCGTCAGGGGTTCGCTCGATCTGGCCCGAGCAGGACGGACAGCTCAGTGGCGAGCCGTTGCGGTCGTTCGCGATCAGGTGGAGCGCTTGCACTGGGTTATACGTAGCCGGACGCGGCTTGCGCATTGGCCCTCCAATTGAATTTCACGTCTACCCGGACCAATGGCGCCGGGCCGCCCTAACGAACAGTAACCACCAAAGGGCCTAAAGCACAGTGGGGCATCGTCTTGCGTCATAATTTCGGTCGGATCGCCCTGTTGGGACTCGGGCTCGTGTCCGCGTGTGGGCCCCACGAGCACATTCCTCCGCGTCCCGTCGTGCTACCCAACGCCCTGGCCCCAGCCGACAGCCTGGCGAGGCTCGCGCGCAGACTCGCGCCAGTGTTGTACCTCCAGCGCGACGAGTGGTTCCCTCTGGACCGTGCCGTCGCTGTCGTCCATCCCACCCGCCCCATCATCGCCTACCATCTCCTGTGGCGGGATGACGTGCATGGGTCGTGGATCCCGTTCACCGTGCCGACCGACGAGGAAGTGGTCTGGGTCGGATACGATCCCAGCGGCGCGCCGACTGACCTGTGGACGTACTGGCACGGCAAGATGCTGCACACCCCCTGGCACGACACGCCCGCGATCGACGTGCAGTGGGGGAAGCACGGCTCCCTTCCGCGCGGAATCGTCGAGAGCGATCTGCCCCGGCTCCGGACGCTCAACTCCTTTTACGCCTACCACTACCTCTTCATCCTCGACATCCTCCTCGGCCGGCTCACCCGTCCGGGACCCTCCGGTTTCTTCCACTCCTACGCGCGTTATCGCGACTTCTCGCGCGTGCTCGTGCTCGGCGATTCGCTCGACGCGATCGTCCGAACGGAGAATCCGCGCGAGCAGCTCGAGGCGGTGTTCGGAAAGCCTTTCTCCCGGAAACCCGCCTGGCCGCGCTGAGGCGGGAGCAGCCGGGGTGCGCGAGAAGATGACCCGCGGATGCGCTCGTCTGCTGGCCGATGGCGATGCGCCATGTCATCTTTGCGCATGCGCATCACCAGCGTTCCCGCACGCTCTGCTCTCGTCGTCGCACTGACGAGCGTCGTCGCGCTTGGCGGATGTGCGCGCATTCGGCGCGTGCCGAGCACGACACCGAGCGAAGGCGCCGCATACGACGTCGTGATTCGGCATGCCCGCATCATCGACGGCGCCGGCACGCCTTGGTACATGGGTGACGTGGCGTTGCGCGGCGATCGCATCGCGCTCGTCGGCGTCGTGCCGAGCGATGTCGCGGCACGACGCACGATCGATGCACGCGGGCTCGTCGTCGCACCGGGCTTCATCGACATGCTCGGTCACTCGGAGTTCGCGCTGCTCCAGCAGCCGCGCGCCCTCTCGAAGATCACTCAGGGCATCACGAGCGAGATCACCGGCGAGGTGGAATCGGCGTGGCCGAATACCGTGCCGACCGCCCGTGAAACGCGCACCGCGGAGCAGCCCTGGTCGTCACTCGGCGGCTACTTCTCGGAGCTCGAGCGCCGCGGCACCGCGATCAACCTCGGCACGTACGTCGCCGCTGGCTCGGTGCGGCGCGCCGTGATGGGCGACGCATCGCGGCACCCTACGACCGAGGAGCTGTCGCGAATGGAGCAGCTCGTGGACTCGGCGATGCGTGACGGAGCGATGGGCTTCAGCACAGGGCTCATCTATCCGCCGAGCACCTTCTTCTCGACGGAGGAGCTGATCGCGCTCGCGAGGCGCGCCGCGCGATACGGTGGGGGTTACGCCTCACACATTCGGGACGAGGGCGCCGGATTGCACGATGCAATCCGCGAAGCGGTCAGGATCGGGAGCACCGCCGGCACGTGGGTGGAGATCCGGCACCTGAAGGCGAGCGGGGAGTCGAACTGGGGGAAGATGGCGGGCGCAGTGGCCCTGATCGACAGCGCGCGGCGCGCCGGCCTGGACGTGACGGCGGACGTCTACCCCTATACCGCCAGCGGGACGGGAC
Organism: Gemmatimonadaceae bacterium; assembly: GCA_035692325.1. GTDB lineage: Bacteria > Gemmatimonadota > Gemmatimonadetes > Gemmatimonadales > Gemmatimonadaceae > AG11. Next base: position 2,491 of record DASSIC010000550.1, read on the forward strand.
TCTCGGCGATTCTGCCGACGTGGGTGCAGGCGGGAGGAACCGATTCGATGGTCGCGCGGCTCCGCGATCCGGCGATCCGCGCGCGCCTGCATGGCGAGCTCTCGGAGGTACGGCGGCCGGGACAGGTGCTCGTCAACAGCGTGCGAACCGACTCGCTGCGACGCTACGAAGGGGTGCGCCTGGACTCGGTCGGTCGGTGGCGGGCGCAGGATCCGTACGACGCCGCGTTCGACATTCTGGTGGCGGATCGTGGCGCGACGAGTGCGATCTATTTCACGATGTCCGAGCAGGATCTGCGACTGGCCCTGCGTCAGCCGTGGACGTCGATCGGTCAGGATGCCGGCGCCGTGACGCCGGACAGCCTGAGCCGCGGGCGCGGTCACCCTCGCGGATTCGGCACTTTTCCCCGCATCCTCGGTCGCTACGTGCGGGAGGACTCGCTGCTCACGCTGGAAGAAGCGGTGCGAAAGATGACGTCACTCGCCGCACAGCGGGTCGGGCTGGCGAGGCGTGGTCTGCTGGCGCCCGGGATGTTCGCCGATGTCGTGCTCTTCGACCCGACGACGGTCGCGGATCGTGCTACCTTCGAGCGTCCGCAGCAGTTGTCCACCGGTGTGCGGTTCGTGTTCGTGAATGGCGTGGCGGTGATCGAGGACGGGGTCGAGACGCGTGCGTTGCCGGGGCGTGCGCTTCGCGGACCAGGTGCCGCCGAGCAGTGAAAGGGCGCGTGTGATTGGACTGTGGTATGCGGCAGCAGGTCCGCAGGGCGTGCTCGTGCGCCCGAAACTTGCGCAGGGGACCCACGATTCGCGCAGCACCGATAGCCACTATCTGGCAGAGGAGACGCAGCGATGGCGATGAAGAAGAAGCGCGGGACGAAGCGCGCGGGAAAGAAGAGCGCACGCCGCGGGCCGGCAATCCGGAAGCGTGCTGGCGCCAAGAAGCGCACGGCGAAGCGCGGTGCCAAGAAGGCCGCGAAGAAGGGCGCCAAGCGCAGCGCGAAGAAGGGCATGGCCAAGCGCGGCGGCGCCAAGAAGTCGAGCGCGAAGCGTTCGGCGGCGAAGCGTCGCGGGCCGGCGGTGAAGCGCTCCAGCGCAAAGAAGGGTGGCGCCAAGCGCAGCACGGCGAAGAAGTCGAGCGGTGGAGGACGGAAGCGGTCGACCGGGCTTGGCGCGCGCGTGAAGCGCGTCGCGTCGGGTGTGGCCGAGCAGGCACAGAATGCCGCCGTGTCGGGGTTCGAGGCGGTGAAGGACCTCGGCGAGAACATCGTCGATCGCGTGACGGGCTGACGCACCACCGGCCGTTCTCGCGCGCCCGACCGGTGCGGCGACCTGTCGTCGCTCAGCCGGCGTGGCGCGCGAGGAAGGCCAGTACCAGATCCGCCACCGCGTCCTTGCAATAGTCCACGGTGATGACGTGGCCGCACCCGGCGACCCAGTGCCGCTCGGTGGGCGCACGGAGTGTCGCCGTGCCGCTCGTCGCGGCCGCCTCGGGAATGCGGTTGTCGGCGCGCGAGTGAATCACGAGGGTCGGCGCCTCCACGTCGGCCAGGGCGGCCCGGCCATGCGCGGCGGTCTCGAGAAGCGCCCGCAGGGCGTTGGGCGCCACGATGCCGTAGGCGTAGCTTGCCACGCGAGCCGCCGGGTCGTGCACGGAAAGCTCGCCGCGCGCATCGAGATACGGTTGCACGAGGCTCCACACCGGCGCGGTGCGCACGGCCCACCGGACCTGAGCCGTTCCCTCCAGATAGGGCGCCAACAGCACGAGCACGCGGACATCACTGGATTCGGCCGCGAGCTGTGCGGCCAGCGCGCCACCCATGGAAAGTCCGACCACGCCGATCCACCCGTATCGCGCACGCAAGGTATCGAGCGCTGCGCGCGCCGCATCGGTGTACGCCGCCGCCGATACGCGTGCGAAGTCGCGTGGCGAGCGTCCATGGCCGGGCAGCAGTGGCGCGTACACGGTGTATCCGGCGACGTTCAGGCGCTCGCCCAGATACCTGAGTGTCTGCGGAGAGTCACCCGAGCCGTGCAAGAGCAGCAGGGCGCGACCGTTGGTACCAGCGAGCGTGAACGACTCTGCGCCCGCCACGACGCCGTCGCGCATCATGACGTTGCGCGCAGCGTAGTCGCGCTCCACCCGTCGCGCGCTGAGGGCGCGCCAGGCGGCACCTGCGCCGGCGGCGAGTGGGAGGAGGAGCCAGCCGAGCATCACCGACGCAGGGAAGCGCGGTGACCGGGCTGCGGTCCGTCGGATGGAATGGAGTCGGGCTGGATCGACATGAGTGCTCGCGGGCTGGCCGAGAATATAGCCCGCGAGTCGTGCGCGGTGCGCTTCACCACGCGATCGGCGCTATTGCAGCCCCGGCGCGACCTCGGCGTCGGCCAGGGCGCCGACGAGCAATGCCTCCTCGGGAACGGCCGCCTCGTCGAGGCGGTCGAACAGGCGAGCGGACGGTGTGACGTACAGCGTGCTGCCGCTGCGCTCCACCAATCCCTCCCCACCCAACCGACCCAGCACCAGCGATACCGACTCGCGCGTCGCACCCACGAGCTCACAGAGGAGGCGATAGCGTGCACTGCACAGCTCGATCCGTCCGTCGCTGCGGGTGAAGCTGTCGTGCGCCGCCATCCGCCGCAGCGCCGCGACCAGCCGCTGCTCTACCGAGAGTGTCGTGAGCTCCCGCAGCTTTTCGAGCAATGCGGTGCGCTCGGCCATCACCTGCCCCACCACCGCCATTGCGTAGATCGGCTGCTCGCGGATGAAGGCGCGCAGCTTCGCACTGCTGAGGAACAGCGTCTCGGTCTCGTCATCGGCGCGCGCATCGGTCGCGTAGACGCCACCCGGCGACAGTCCCTCGGCGCCGAAGGTCTCGCCCGGAGTGGCCACCCACGGAACGAAGCCGCGCCCCGCGCGCACCCGGCTGCGCAGCACGACGCGTCCGCGCACGACGACGAATACGCCGTCGGCAGCCGTGCCGCGCTCGTAGATCTGGAAGCCCGCCGGCCACGCGGCGCGCGCCGCGTAGTCCTGAATCGCCAGTCGCTGGGTGAGCGTCAAGCGCGGAATCGCCGCGCCGAACGCCTCGCTTCTCTGCGCCACCTGTAACCTCCAAGCCCGCAACATCTTTGCGGCTTCGCAATTGGCGGGCCCACAAGGCGGCGCGCGGGCTCAGCCGCTGGCGCGCCACCCGATGAGCTCAGACCGCGGCGCTCAGCGCGCTTCCTCGAGCGCCGCGCGCGCGGTACCGAGCGCGCGAGTCGCCGCAGCGAAGCGTCGCGCGAGATCGGCGAGCTCCTCGTTCGTCAGGCGCTGATCGTTCGCGCGAATGGCTTCGTTGACGGAGGGAAATACCATGTTCGCATATCCGTTGTCGACGTCGGCGACGTAGATGAGGTTGCGATACCATGGGCGCGTGCGGAGCCCCTCCGGCCGCACGAGCGCACGCTCCACGCCGAGCAGCGCCGAGTTCACGGCGGCGCGCCGATCGCCCGTCGGCGTACCGGCGGCCAGCACTCGATCACGGGCCGCGGTGTACGCGACCGCCTCCGTCTCCATCGCCGCGATCGCATCGCGCAAGGCGACCGTCGATCCGCTCCACCGCTTGGCAGCGATCGATTTGTCGAGCGCGGGGAGGTAGCGCTGCATGGTGCGCGCGAACTCGACGTAGTCGTATGGGAGAATGTCTGCGTTCGCGAAGCGCAGCAGCATTGCCGCCGCGATGCGTGCCGCGGCCGCATGATACGCGAAGCTCGAATCCCCGAAGCGCGACATCCAGGCGAAGTCGTCGTACTGCGAGTGGTAGACGCCCCCCGGTCCGCCGAAGCCCCACTCGGCGATCGGGATGCCGAGATGGTTGTAGAATCCGGCGAAGTCGGACCCGCCACCCGGATCGCCCATCGCGGGCTCCGCCGTGTCGGCCACCGCCGCGGCGCGGCGCCACTCGGCGTACACGCTGCCCTTTCCGTTCGGATCGGGCACCGCCCGCGCGACGTCGCGCAGCGTCGGCCGCATCGAGGGCGAGCCGCCACCGCCGAAACGCACGCCCTGTGCGGCCACGTCCTGGTTGAGATACGCGACGCCACCCCGCATGAGCCGCAGCGAGTCGTCCTCGACGTACTCGGACGAGCCGATCAGCCCCCATTCCTCCGCGTCCCAGGTCGCGAACAGGATCGTGCGCTTGGGGCGATGCCCGGCCTTCACCGCTTCGGCCACGGCGCGCGCCGCCTCGAGCACGCTCACCGTCCCGCTCACGTTGTCCGCCGCGCCAGGACCCCATGCATCGCGATGGCTGCCGACGATGACCAGCTCGTCGGGAAACTCGCTTCCGCGCACGATGCCGAAGGTGTCGTAGATCGGCTTCGTTCCGGCCGTCGCGCGATCGTCGGTGACGCGAACGCGCGCCCGTACCGGCCCCGGCCCCACGTGATACCGGAAGGGAAGCCCGCCCTGCCATCCCTGCGGCACGTCACGGCCACGGAGCTCGTCGAGCAGCTCACCGGCATTGCCATAGGAGATCGGAACGACGGGGATGTGGGGAATGTCCATCCGCGATTCGGCGATGCGCGGGGCGCCGGGCCTGCTTGCGTAGCCAGGCGTGGCGGGATCACCCGCGCCGTTCATCACGCTGCCGCGCTGCACCCCGTCACGGTTGCGCATCGGGCCGGTCGGATAGACGTCACCGCGCACATAGCCGTCGTCCTGCGGATCACTGTAGATGAGCAGCGCCGCGGCGCCATGCTTCTCGGCCTCGCGCGCCTTGATGCCGCGGAACGACCGACCGTATCGTGCCACGGCGATCTTGCCGCGCACGGAGACGCCGAGCGAATCCAGCTGTGCGTAGTCCTCGATGAGCCCGTAGTTCACGTAGACGACGTCGCCGGTGACGTCGCCCTGACCGCTGTAGCCGTTCACGGTGGGATACTGCGCGAGCGCCGAGGTCGGATCGCCGGCGACCGCGGGTTCGGCAAGCGAGAGGCGGTGCGGTCGAGGCGCGACACGCCACAGCTGCGCCGACGTCGGGTGTGGCATGAAGACGTCGTATTGCCTGACCTCGGTTTCCAGACCCATCGCGCGCATCTGCGCGACCACGTAGTCACGCGTGCGCGCCTGTGCCGGCGTGCCCGATACGTGAGTCTCGGCGGAGAGGGTGCGCGAATGGTCTCGGGCGCGTGCCGCGCTCGGACGCGCGATCGCCTGTGCCTCGAGCGTTCGCTCGGCCGCACTGGCGTTGGGCGTGTAGCCGGGCAGTGGTGCGGCGCCCTGCTGCGCCGGGAGCGCCGACGCGCTGGTGAGCGTCAGGAGCACGAACGCGAACGTCGATCGACGCGACATGAGCGAAGGGAGTGGAGTGTGGCGAGAGGTGAACGACGACGAGCCATCCGGCCCGCGCGCCGCCCCGTGCAACGAGAGTCTAGATGCCAGCCGCCTCGCGCACGCCGGTGATCACGAACTGGACGGCGATGGCCGCGAGTAGCAATCCCATGAGGCGCGTCATGACACGAATGCCCGTCTGTCCCATGCGAATCACCAGACGTTCGGCGGCCCGCAGCGTCGCCCACGCGATGAGCAGCGCGAGGAGGATCGATCCATACACGACGATGGTCTGGGGCGTGGTGCGTGCCTGTCCGGACAACACCATGACGGTCGAGATCGCCCCGGGCCCGGCCAGCATCGGCATGGCGAGCGGCGTGATGGCAACATCCTCCTTGACCGTCGCCTCCGTGATCTCGGCAGTGCCCTCCTGCGTGGAGCGCGTGCCATGCAGCATGTCCATCGCCACGAGCCAGAGAATCAGTCCGCCGGCGATGCGGAAGGCCGGCATGGTGATGCCGAAGAGCCCGAAGATGCCACGGCCCATCGCCGCGAACGTGACCAGCAGGAGGGTGGCCGCGATGCAGGCCCGGGTCGCCGTGGCGCGGCGTTGCGCCGTCGATTGGCCACTGGTGATGACCAGGTAGGTAGGCACCACCGCAATCGGGTCCACGATGAAGAGGACCGATGTGAACGTGACGAGCGCGAACTGCAGTTGGCCGTCCACGCTAATCGTAGTCGCTCATCGCCGACCGGATGGCGGTCCGCAGTCGTCGCTCTCGATCGGGACCCTCGGTCACGGTGGCGCCGAGCGAACCGAACAGCCGCAGCATCTCGCCTTCCATGAAGGGTGCCCGGTCGCGCACGCCCAGCGTATCGAGCGAGCGTTCTGCGAGTGCACGCAGCATCTGTCGCGTTTCGTCGGCGAGCGCGTCGAGCGTCGGCGGCGCGGCCGGCGGAGGAAGCGGGGTCTGCTCGCGCCGGCGGCTGGCGGCGTCGAGCATCGCCTTCATCGGGGCAAGCGTCACCACGAAGGAACCTGGCGTGTGTTCCGCGAATGCCTCGACCACTCCCTTGCGACGCAGCTCGTGCAGCACGCGGATGCTGGCCTCGCGGACGACGGCGATGCCCGCCTCGCTGTTGTTGCCGCGGCCGGTGATCACGAGCACTTCTTCCGACCGCTGCACCTGATGCTGACGCAGCCAGCGCTCCAGGCGGGTCGCCGCCTCGCTGCCGGTCGGCAGCGACGTCCGCAGGTTCAGGGTGCGCGCCGCGCCGAAGCGCACTTCGTCGAAGGCCTGTTGCAGCCCGCCCAACCCGGAGACGCGGCGCTCGGCCACGATCAGTGCGTGACCGCGGGGGCGAGCGCCTGCAGAAGCACTCGGCCGTCGAGTCGCTCGGTGGGCGGTACGCCAACCACGTGGGCCAGGGTGGGCGCCATGTCCGCCACCAGTGCGCGATCGGTGATGCGAGCAGCGCGGAACCACGGACCGTAGAAGATCACGGGCACGCGCGCATCGTCGTCGTAGGGCGCGCCATGTTCGGCGATCGTCGCGGCGGCCGGATATGCCCCCTCGCGCGGCGTGATCACGTACTCGACCGGCGAGTCGGGTGGGATCATGTGCACCCACCGGCGCGATACGGCGTCGTGCACCGTGTCGCGCGACGCCAGATCGCGCACGCGATCGACTCGTGCGATACCGGACGTTGCACGGACCGCGTCGAGAAACCGGCCGAGAAGCGGCGCCGGATCGACGTGAGCCTGGGCGAACGCGGCGCGATCGACCGATACCAGTGGACCGTCGAGCGTCACCGCGCTCGTATCGACGCGAGCCTGCTGCAGCGCCGACCGCAGGCCGGTCGTCGCCGGCCGGAGATCATATCGCGGCGGTGCTGGCCGCCCGGCGCGCTGCGCGACCAGCTCGGGATACGACGTCACTCCATGATCGGCCGTGAGCGCGAACACGATGGTGCTGGAGTCGCGCAGCTTGTACAGCGAGTCGATGAAGGCCCCGAGCGCGCGGTCGAGCCGGAGCACGTTGTCGTGCTGCTCGCGCGAATCGGGACCGTAGCGATGGCCGATGTAATCCGTCGCCGAGAGTGAGATGGCGAGGAGATCCGTCTGCGGACCGCGGCCGAGCTGGAGCGCCTGGAGCCCCTCCAGCGCGGCGTCGATGGTGAACCGGTCCATCCACGGGGTGTAGGGCAGCTGCCCCCCCGCGGCGACGGTGTCCAGCGGCAGCGCGTGCGGAAAGGTCACGTCCTTTCCATTGTTCTCCATCGTCACAGCGTCGGGCTCGCGGTACGATGCGTCCGGCAGCAGCAGGCTCCACCGCTGTCCCGCGAGTCGCTGTGGGACGCGGCGCGCGTTCACGCGCCGGATCCAGTCCGGTAGCGTGTCGGCGTAGTAGCGGCTCGTCGTGAACTCCCCGTTCGTGGTCGCGTACCAGAACACGCTCTGCTTGGCGCGCCCGAGCGGCAGGATGGCGCCGCGGTCCTTCCGCGAGATCGACAGGGCGCGCGCGTCGGCGTCTCTCGTGCGAATCCAGTCGAACAGCACCGATCCGCGAAAGCGATATGGCGAGGCCGGCGCGTCGCGTGAGGTCAGGAGGGGCGACTGCGGATCCTCCACTCCCGCGGTGTTGCGCAGGATGCCGGTGGAGCGTGGAAAGCGCCCTGACATCGTCACCGAATGCCCAGGCGCCGTCTCCGTCACGCCGTGATCCTGGAAGGCGTTCGTGAAGAAGGTGCCGCGCGTCGAGAGCCGCGCGAGGCCGCCCGTGAGCTGCGACGCCCAGCGATCGAGATAGTCGGGCCGGAACTGATCGACCGTGATGAACACGACCAGCTTCGGCCGGTCGGCCGCGGAGCGGGTGTACTGTGCGGGCAGCACGCCCGGCGCGGTAGCGAGGGCAGCGAGCAGCAGGACGAAACAGCGCATCGATCTCGTTGGCTCGAGGGGCGCGACGACGAATGCCGGAATCTAACCGGCGGCGCCGGTCGTTACGCCGCCAGCGGCACGGCTCGCTCGGCCATGAGGTTCTTCGAGAAGCAGATCTCGTTGCAGGCGAAACGTCGCGCGCACCCGAGGCAATCGCGGCGGATCTTCTCCGGATAGCGCGCGCGATCGACCCGCTCGTAGCCGATGGCAGCGAAGAATTCCGGCTGGAGCGTGAGCGCAAAGACGTCGAAGATGCCGCGCTTGCGGGCCAGCGCTTCCACGGCGCCCACGATGGCGCGCCCGAGTCCCTTGCCGTGCGCCTCCTTCGACACCGCGATCGCCGCCACCTCGGCCACGCTCGGCGAGTACTCCTTGAGCGCGCCACAGGCGAGCAGCGTCCCCGCCGAGTTCTGGACGACGACGTAGTCGTCGATCGCCAGAGCGATCATCTCGGGGGTGCGCTTCAGCATCTGGCCTTCGTTCGCGAACGTGTTGTTCAGCCACGAGATCGCCACGGCGTCGCCGGGACGCGCGCGTCGCACGAACAGGTCAGGGGCCATCAGAGGACCTCCTCGAGAATGGAGAGGCCGCGCGCGAGCTCGTCGCGCGTCGCCACGAGCGGCGGAAGAAGGCGAACGGTGTAGTCGCCGGCCGAGCAGGCGAGCAGCCCCTGCGCGAGCGACTCGCTCACGACGGTGGCGGCCGTACCCATCACGTCGATCCCCCACATGAGGCCCACACCGCGCACCTGACGGATCCGGCTCGTGCGGTGGGCGATCTCGTTGAGCTCGTGCCCGAACCACTCTCCAACTTCCTTCACGTGCGCGAGGAGCGCGGGATCGGACAGCCGCTCCAGCACGTGGAGCGCAACCGACGCCACGAATGGACCGCCGCCGAAGGTCGTGCCGTGATCACCGGGCTTGATCGTCTCCGCGATCTCGCGCGTCATCAGGATCGCCCCCATCGGCAGTCCGCCGGCCAACGGCTTCGCCAACGTCATGATGTCCGGCTCGATCCCCGCGCGCTCGTATGCGAACAGCGTCCCCGTGCGACCGAGGCCGCACTGGATCTCGTCGAGGACCAACGCGATGTTGCGCGCCTTCGTTACGGCGCGCAGCTCGCGCAGGAACCCCGGGTCGAGCACGCGCACGCCTCCCTCGCCCTGCACCGGCTCGACGATGAGCGCCGCCACGGTGTCCTCGCTCAGCGCCGCATCGAGCTCGGCGAGATCGCGCTCGAAGATGGAAACGCCGGGCACGAGGGGCCGGAACGGCAGCCGATACGCCGGACGATCCGTCGCGGCGAGGGTGCCGAACAGCCGCCCGTGAAAGGCGCCACGCAGCGCGAGGATCTCGTGCTTGGCATCGCCCTTCGTGCGCGCCCACCGACGCGCGAACTTGAACGCGCCCTCGTTCGCTTCCGCGCCGGAGTTGCAGAAGAACACCTTGTCGGCGAACGACTTGGCCACGAGCGCGGCCGCCAGGCGCTCGCCCGGCGACGTGCTGTACAGATTCGACGTGTGCACGAGTCCGTCGGCCGCGGCGTGCAGCGCGGCCTTGAGACCGGCGTCGTCGTAGCCGAGTGCGTTCACGGCGATTCCGCTCACAAAATCCAGATAGGCCTTGCCCTCGGCGTCATACAGATGCACACCGCTGCCGCGCACGAACTCCACCGGCGCGCGCTTGTAGGTGCCGAGAATGGGGCTCTCGATGCTCACCGGCTGGCCGGCGCTGCCGGGCTGGGCTTCGTGTGCCGATCCGCTGGATGCCTGGTCGATTGGCTTCATCGTCGGTGCCGTCATGCGCATGTGCTCCCCACTCGCGTCAATACCGTCCCGCGATCGTGCTGTCCGATCGCGGCGATGTCAGAGATTCGTACTCGCCCTACCCCGCCCTCCAGCGCGGCGACGGCGGCCTGCAGCTTCGCCGCCATCCCGCCCGCCGCCGTTCCATCCTCCACCAGCCGCTGCGCTTCGTCGACGTCGAGCCGAGCCACCGCGGACCCTTCGACGCGTACACCCTCCACGTCGGACACCAGCAGCAGCTCGTCCGCTGCGAGCGCCACGGCGATGGCCGAGGCGGCGTCATCGCCATTCACGTTCAGCGTCGTACCCGCGGCGGAATCGTCGCTCCGACTCACCGGCGAGAGCACGGGCAGGTAACCGCCGCTCGCGAGGTAGCGGAGCAGCGCCACATTGACCGTGCTCGGCGTACCGACGAATCCGAACGTGGCGCGGTCGGCGGGTGTGGCGAGGAGGAGCCCGGCATCCTCGCCCGAAAGACCGAGCGCCGGCACGTCGGCGTCATTGAGCGCCGCGACCAGGCGCTTGTTCGCCGAGCCGGAGAGCGCCATGCGGATGATGTCGAGGTCGAGCGAGCTCGTGACGCGACGCCCGCCACTGAACTGCGCCACGACGCCATACAGCTTCTGCAGCGTGCTCACCTCGTCGCCGCCGCCGTGCACGACGACGAGCGAGCCCGGCGCCGCCCGATGCGCTGCGGCCAGCGCGGCCGGGAGCGCCGGATCGAGCTGCGGACGCCCGCCCACCTTGATGACTCGCATCGCCGTCACGCGAGCAGCCCCGCGCACTCGTCGATGCCACACATGATGTTCGCGTTCTGCACCGCCTGACCAGCGGCGCCCTTCACGAGATTGTCGATCGCCGAGGTCACGAGCAGCGTGGGCTGCCGCGTGCCGGCGATCATCGTCGCCGTGATGCGCACGACGTTCCGGTGCGCCACCTCACGCAGCGTTGGCTGCTCATCGGTGATCTCGATGAACGGCTCGTTGGCATAGGCGCGACGGAAGAGCGCGAGCGATTCCGTCAGCGGTTCACGAAGGGGCACCGTGATGGTGGAAAGGATCCCGCGCGCGACCGGCAGCAGATGCGGCGTGAACACGAGATCGGCATCGGCGCCAAGGGTCTCGAGCGTGGCGCGCATCTCGTGAAGATGGCGGTGCGTGTTGCCGACTCCGTACGCGCGGTAATCGTCGGCCACTTCGGCGAAGAGCAGCTCGCGCTTCGGAGAGTTGCCGGCGCCGCTCACTCCGCTGGCCGAGTTGGCGATGATCGTCGCGCCGGGCGCGATGACACCGGCCGCGTGCAGGGGGACGAGCGCGAGGAGAATCGACGTCGGATAGCAGCCGGGGTTGGCCACGACGGTCGCGGCACGAATGGCGGCGCGCGTGGCGCCGCCCAGCTCGGGCATACCATAAGGAGCGGCGAGCGTGCTGTGCGCCGGCGCGCCACCGCGCCCTGGCCGCAGATCGCTCGACAGATCCACGACGCGCGCGCCCGCAGCGGCTGCACGTTCCACCCAGGGCAGCGACGCTCCGTGCGGTAGGGCGCTGAACACGAGGGCGGCATCCTCGAGTGCGACGTCGTCGGGCGCGGAAAAGACGACCTCGCGTCCTCCCAGGCGGACGCGCTGGCCCCGCTGCTCGTTCGCCGTGGCAAAGGCGAGCGAGAAGCGTGGATGGCGCGCCACCAGAGCGCAGATCTCTCGGCCGGCATATCCGCTGGCCCCGAGGACTCCCACCGGGATCGTATTCACGCTATAATGCATAATCATGCATACGGTCTCGGTCAATGGGCGCGTCCGGTCGAACGGCGCCAGCTATACTCTGGGCCAACCCACGGGAGGAGCGATGACGAAGAAGCGTGCACGCCAGACGGCCATTCTCGGCCTCGTGGACAGCCATGTGGTGGGCAGCCAGGAGGACCTTCGCCAGCTGCTGCTGGAGCGCGGAATGGACGTCACCCAGGCCACGCTGTCGCGCGATCTCCGGGACCTCGGATTGGCCCGCGTGCCGACCGAGGACGGCGGCCGCTACGTCCGACCGGAGACACTGGGGGAGGAAGAGGACAAGCCATTGCTGGCCAACCTCTTACCGCAACTGTTCTCCAAGATCGACGGCGTGGGGGAGCTGATCGTCCTCAGCACGGTGCGGAGCGGCGCGCAACCGATCGCTGAAGCCATCGATCAGGAGGAGTTCGAGGAGGTGCTCGGCACGATCGCCGGCGACGACACCATTCTGATCGTGACGCGCTCCGCCGAGGCGCGGCAGGCGCTCACCGCCCGCCTGCTCGAGCTCGCCGGTCAGGACTGACTTCAGCATCCATTGGTTCGCCCCCGCTGATGACTTGACGCGCGGCGCATTCCTGAGTAAATATGCATTGTATCTGCATATTCTTCACTCAGGAGCGCCCATGACCCGCACTATCGTCCTCGCCTATTCCGGCGGACTCGACACCTCCATCATCGTGCCCTGGCTGCGCGAGCACTATGACGCGCGGGTCATCTGCGTGGCGGCCGACATCGGCCAGGGCGCCGACGAGCTGCGCGGCGTCCGCGAGAAGGCGTTGGCCTCGGGCGCCGAGGAGTGCTACATCGAGGATCTCCGGGAGGAGTTCGTCCGCGATTTCATCTTCCCCACGCTGCGCGCGGGCGCCGTCTACAACCGCAAGTACCTGCTCGGTACCGCGATGGCGCGTCCGCTCATCGCGAAGCGCCAGGTCGAGGTCGCGCATCGCGTCGGTGCCGACGCGCTCGCGCATGGGTGCACCGGCAAGGGAAACGATCAGGTCCGCTTCGAGATGACCTTCGCCACGCTCGCGCCCGAGCTGCCGGTCATCGCGCCGTGGCGCGAATGGGACATCCGCAGTCGTGAGGACGCGATCGACTACGCCACGGCGAAGGGCATCCCGATCGCCGCGACGAAGGAGAAGATCTATTCGAGAGACGCCAATCTCTGGCATCTCTCGCACGAGGGGGGCAATCTCGAGGATCCGAACTCGGCGCCGAAGCCCGACATGTTCATGCTCACCGTCGATCCGACGAAGGCGCCGGACGAACCGGAGGACGTCGTGATCGGGTTCGAGGCCGGCACCCCGGTGTCGGTGAATGGCAAGGCGTTGTCGCCCTTCGCGCTCGTGTCGGCGCTGAACGCGATCGGCGCGCGCCACGGCGTCGGCCGCATCGACCTCGTCGAGGATCGCATGGTGGGGATGAAGTCGCGCGGCGTGTACGAGACCCCAGGCGGCACCCTGCTCTACGCCGCGCACTCCGAGCTGGAGCAGCTCGTGCTCGATCGCAAGACGCTCGCGGCCAAGGATCTCATCGCGCCGCGATACGCCGACCTCGTGTACGAGGGCCGGTGGTGGACGACCGAACGCGAGGCGTACGACGCCTTCGTGAACGTCACGCAGGAGCGCATCACCGGCACGGTGACGCTGCGCCTGTTCAAGGGCGGCATGCAGGTGGTGGGACGTCAGAGCGAGCACGCGCTGTACGACGAGCGCTTCGTCACCTTCGGCGAGGACGACGTCTATCAGCAGAGCGACGCAGCCGGATTCATCCGCCTGTTCGCACTGCCGGCGCGCGTGCGCGCGATCAAGGATCAGGAGCTCGCCGCGGCGCATGCCGCGGCATTGCCGGACGGAACGACGCCGGCCAAGCCGCCGGTGCCCGACCTCGCCGGCGTCTGACCCCGCAGCGGGAGGACCAGACGATGCCGGCGACGAGTGACCTTGGTGCGCCTTCGGAAAACGTGAACCGGTCGCACAAGCTCTGGGGTGGGCGCTTCGGCGCCGGCCCCACGCCGGAGTTCGACGCGCTCAACAATTCCATCGGCGTCGACTTCCGGCTCTGGCCGTACGACATCCGCCTCTCCAAGGCGTGGGCCGTGGCGCTGTGGGGGGCCAACGTGCTCACGCTCGACGAGAGCAAGATGCTCGAGCGCGGACTCGACGCGGTGGGCGCGCGAATCGCCGGAGGCGAGCAGCCGCTCGCCTCCGACGAGGACGTGCACACGCTGATCGACCGCCTTCTGCACGATGAGGTGGGCGACGTCGCGAGCAAACTGCATACGGGGCGCAGCCGCAACGATCAGGTCGCGACGGCGACGCGCCTCTGGACGATGGATCTCTGCCAGCGCCTCGACCACGCCGTGCGGGTGCTGCAGGGCGTGTTGCTCGAGCAGGCCGAATCGCTGCAGACGGCGCTCATGCCGTCGTACACGCACATGCAGCGCGCCATCCCGGTGTCGGCGGCTCATTGGCTGCTTGCGCATTTCTGGCCGCTCGAGCGCGATCGGGCGCGGCTGCGCGCCGCGGCGCACTCCGCGGCGGTGTTGCCGCTTGGCTCCGGGGCGGTCGCGGGCTGCGCCTATCCCATCTCGCGTGTGCTGCTCCAGGGCACGCTCGGCTTCGACGCGATCTCTCCCAATTCAATCGACGCCGTCAGCGACCGCGATTTCATCGCGGAGGTGCTCTTCACCTCGACGATGATCGGCACGCATCTCTCGCGGCTGGCCGAGGACGTCATCATCTACGGTTCGAGCGAGTTCGGCTTCGTCCAGTTCGGCGAGGGATACACGAGCGGGTCGAGCATGATGCCGCAGAAGCGGAACCCCGATGCGCTGGAGCTCGCCCGTGGTTCGGCAGCGCGCATGCTCGGCAACCTCACCGCCCTCGTCGCCACATTGAAGGGGCTGCCGACGAGCTACAACAAGGACCTGCAGGACGACAAGCGATACCTGTTCGACGCGACCGACACGCTGCTGCTCGTGCTGCCCGCGGTGGCTGGCGCGATCGCCGAGTGCCGCTTCCGGCCGGAGCGCATGGCCGCCGCGCTCTCGAGCACGATGATGGCGACCGACCTGGCCGACTATCTCGTGCGCAAGGGTGCGACCTTCCGCGAGGCGCACAAGGCAGTCGGTACGCTGGTGCGCGAGAGCGAGGAGCGGAGTGTCGAGATGCAGGCCCTGCCCTTCGCCTCGTTTGCCGCGGCGCACGCGAAGTTCGGCGACGACGTATACGAGGCGCTTAGTGCCGCGCGGTCGGTGACGCATCGCGAGGTGGAAGGCGGCACGGGCCCGGAAGCCGTGCGAAAGCAGATCGACGCGGCGCGGACCGCGCTCTTGCCGCCGCCGACGCCTCGCTCGTCAAACGCCGCGATCTGATGGCGAGATCGGCGTCGTCGCTCTCGTCGGCGACGGCGCCGGGTTCGACGTCGGCTCACGCACGATGTGCGGTCCGTCGACGGCGATCTCCATCGCCGTCGGCGTGAGCTCGGCGAACACCTCACGCATCCGCGGGTCGTGCGCGGCGTATCCCGGTCTCGTCCCAGCGAAGGGCGCATCCAGCAGCTGGAGCGACCGGATCTCGCTTGCGAGGTAGTTGCGCCAGCCGCCCGCAGGATCGGATCGGCTGTAGCCGGCTCGCAGCCACCCACTGAGCATGGGATGGCCCGCGCTGTTCACCCCGTAACGGTGTGGCTCGACGACGCGGATCAGGTCGCCGTAGTCGAACATCACGAGCGAGCGTCTGGTGATCGCGGCGCAGAGCTGCTGATGCAGATCGGGCGAATGAGTCGGATCGCTCGGATCGTTCGTGGGCATCACCTGAATCCTCATCGACGAATGATGGATGCCTGAACTCGCTGCGAGAAGCAGACCGACGGCGCCAGCGTGCCTTACGGAACGCCCGAACGAACCTCGGTGAGATAGAGCGAGAGAGACAAGCCGGCGAACCGGCTTCGCAGCTGCACGAGCATGCGACGCGAGTCGTCGCTGAACCAGAGCTCGGCCTCACCATCCTCGGCGAACAATCCGCGCGCACGGATGGACGGACGCACGACGACGGTCGGGTACCGCCCGGACGGCACCTCGACCGTGTCGCGCCGGAGTGCCCGTATCACTACCGGGTTCCGATCGGGCTTGAAGTACTGGTGGAACTCGCGCGTCTGCCCGACGGGGACGCGCACCGTCCTGATGAAGTACACGAACGATCCTTCGTCCAGCGGCGACGAGACGCTCGTCTTCAGCGAATCCTCGTCGTTCTCCCGGTACTTCCGCTCCTCGGGAAAGATCTCGTAGCGCGTCGTGCGGCGATAGCGTACCTCGCGAATCTCCTGCACATGCCGCCGCGAAGCAAGCGTCGCCGTGTCGAGCCAGCTTTCGTAGCTGTCGTGCACCTGCAGTCCGGGTAGGCCGCCGTCGATCCGGAACGCGACGTGATACGTCGGTCGCCCACGAACGTCCTCGATTCCCAGCACCGACATGCTCGCGCGGCCAATCGGCAGGCGTCCGTATTTCACCTGGTAGATCAACTGCTCTCCGACGCGGAACGGCGTGGCGCTCCGCTCCGCCGAGTCGGTTCCCTGCTGCTGTGCCGCACCTGCCGCTGGACTGCCGGCGAGCACGACGAACAGTGCGCCCGCGGCCAGCAATCCGCGGTGCAGCGATTGGCGCATCAGTGGCGGGCGAACACCGAGGTCGTGCCGTTGGCGGAGAATGCGATCACGTCGTAGCGGTCGCGACGACCCGGCATTTCCATGCCCGGCGCACCGGCGGGCATGTCGGGCACCGCGATCCCGAGCACGCCCTTCGGCGCGCGCGCGACGAGGCGCTTCAGATCGTCGGCGGGAACGTGCCCCTCGATCACGAACTTCCCGGCCACCGCTGTATGGCACGACCGCAGTGACGCGGGTACGCCGAGGCTGTCCTTCAACGCGTCCATGTCGCTCCGATCGCGCACGGTGGGCCTGAGCCCCGCAGCGCGCAGATGCTCCACCCACTTGGTGCAGCAGCCACAGCTCGGATCCTTGTAGACCGTGATGGCCGGCGTCGCATCGGCGTGCGCACTGCCTGGCAGCAGTGCGCCGAGTGTCACCCCCGCGACGATCGAGCTTGCGAGCGACGCGAGCATCTCGCGCCGCGTAATCCTCGTTTCCTTCATCTCTCCCCTCCGTTCGACATCACCGTCGAGTCGCGCGCCGCATTGATGAACCGCTGCACGGCGTCGGCATCCAACCGTCCCTCGACACGCACGCCGCTGCACACATCCACTCCGAATGGTCGCACCGCGGCCACCGCTTCGGCAACATTGCTCGCGCGAAGTCCGCCCGCAAGGAAGACCGGCACATGCACCGCGTCACGGATGGCGCGACTGATCGACCAGTCGTGGATGCGTCCGGTTCCTCCCAGCTCCTTCACGGCGGCGGTCGGATTTCCCGAATCCAGAAGAATCGCATCCACATAGGGGGCGATTCGCTCTGCTTCCTGCACCGACGCTCCATCGCGCACATGGATCACCTGCATCAGCACGACCTCCGGATGCGAAGCGCGCAGCACGCCGTACTCGTGCTCCGCCAACTCGTCCACCAGCTGCACGACCGCCGGCCGGATGCGATCGAGCTGGTCGGCGATCGTCGACGCATCCTG
>DASSIC010000551.1:0-3786 GCA_035692325.1 Gemmatimonadaceae bacterium
CTGCGCGGCACTCCGCTGCCGAGTGGAGCTGCAGCCCGGTGAGACGCGAGAGATCGTGGTGCTGCTCGGCGCCGCGACGAGCGAGGAGGAGGTGCGCGCCATCATCGCGCGGAACGGCGGACCGGCGCTCGCCGCCAAGGCAGCGCGCGAGTCCGTCGCTGCCTGGACGAACCGGCTGACGACGATCAAGGTCCGCACGCCGTCGCCGGAGTTCGACGCGCTGCTGAACCGCTGGACGCTCTATCAGGCGCTGTCGTGCCGCATGTGGGCGCGGTCGGCGATGTACCAGTCGAGCGGCGCGTACGGATTCCGGGACCAGCTTCAGGATGGCATGGCGTTCGTGTACACGGACCCCGACGTCACCCGCGCGCACATCCTCCGCTCGGCGAGCCATCAGTTCGTGGAGGGCGACGTGCAGCACTGGTGGCATGAGCCGAGTGGGCGGGGCGTGCGCACCCGCTTCTCCGACGATCTGGTGTGGCTGCCGTTCACGACCGATCACTATGTGCGCGTCACCGGCGACACCGGCGTGTGGAACGAGGTGGTGGCGTATCTCGAGATGCGGCAGCTCGACCCGCACGAGCACGAGGTGTACGACCTGCCCAAGCGCAGCGAGCGCACCGACACGCTGTACGCGCATTGCATGAACGCGCTGCGCCGCGCGTGCACCACGGGTGCGCATGGACTGCCGCTCATCGGGATCGGCGACTGGAACGACGGCATGAATCGCGTGGGTGTGGAGGGGAAGGGTGAGAGCGTGTGGCTCGCCTGGTTCCTCGTCGCCACGCTGCGGCGCTTCGCCACCCACGCGAAGGAGCGCGGTGCCGAGGAGGACGTGAACTGGTGCCACACCCAGGCCGATCAGTACGTGGCCGCGGTGGAGCGCGAGGCGTGGGACGGCGCGTGGTATCGCCGTGCCTACTTCGACGACGGCACGCCGCTGGGCAGCGCGTCGAGCGACGAATGCCAGATCGACTCGATCGCGCAGAGCTGGTCGGTGCTGTCGGGCGCGGGCGATCCCGAACGCTCGCGCACGGCGTTGCGCTCGGTGGGCGAACGGCTCGTGCGCGATCACGAGCGGCTGATTCTTCTGCTCACGCCGCCGTTCGACAAGACCGAGCACGACCCCGGCTACATCAAGGGATATCTGCCTGGGGTGCGCGAGAACGGCGCGCAGTACACCCATGCGGCATTCTGGACGGTGCTCGCGACGGTCGGCCTGGCCGACGGCGACCGTGCCTTCCACCTGCTCGACCTGCTGAATCCGTTCACGCATGCGCGCACGCCGGAGGAGGCCAACAAGTACAAGGTGGAACCGTACGTCGTGGCGGCGGACGTCTACACCGCGCCGGCCCATGTGGGACGCGGCGGCTGGACCTGGTACACGGGCTCGGCGAGCTGGAGCTATCGCGCCGCGCTGGAGGGGATCCTGGGCTTCACCAAGCGCGGCGATCGCTTGCGCATCGCGCCCTGCATCCCCACATCATGGGATGAAGTGACGATCGACTACCGCTTCGGGCGGAGCCTGTACGCGATCACGGTCGTGAATCCGGAGCACGTGTCGACCGGCGTGAAGCTGGTGGAGATCGATGGCGTGGCCTGCTCCGATGGCGAGATCGACCTGCGTGATGATGGGGCATCGCACACGGTGCGGGTGACGATGGGAGAAGGCGGGTTGGAGAGGGCGACCGAGGAAGGAGTGACGGCGGAAGAACGGGCGTAACGGCGACGAGTAGGGATGGAGGCGGGAGAGACCGACCGCCGCGCGAATGATCGAACAACAGGAGCACAGCCATGTCCACCACGCTGTCTTCGCCGCAGGAAGCATCATCACGCACCGACGAGCTGGCCCGACTCGACGCCTATTGGCGGGCAGCGAACTACCTCTCGGTCGGACAGATCTACCTGCGCGCGAACCCGCTCCTGCGCGAGCCCCTCACCCTCGCGCACGTGAAGCCGCGGCTCCTCGGCCACTGGGGCACCACGCCGGGGCTCAACTTCATCTACGCGCACATGAACCGCGTCATCAGGGCGCGGGACCTCGACGCGATCTACATCGCGGGACCGGGACACGGCGGACCGGGCGTCGTCGCGAACGTCTACCTCGAGGGGACGTACACCGAGTTCTATCCCGAGATCACGCGCGACGTGGAGGGAATGGCGAAGCTGTTCAAGCAGTTCTCGTATCCTGGCGGCATCCCGAGCCACGTCGCGCCGGAGACACCCGGCTCGATCCACGAAGGGGGTGAGCTCGGCTACGCCCTGCTGCACGCGTACGGCGCGGCGTTCGACAACCCGGACCTGTTCGTCTGCTGCG
The DNA here is from genome assembly GCA_035692325.1 of Gemmatimonadaceae bacterium. GTDB lineage: Bacteria > Gemmatimonadota > Gemmatimonadetes > Gemmatimonadales > Gemmatimonadaceae > AG11. Next base: position 2,318 of record DASSIC010000551.1, read on the forward strand.
TCATCGGCGACGGGGAAGCGGAGACCGGCGCGCTCGCCGCGAGCTGGCACTCGAACAAGTTCCTCAACCCGGCGCGCGACGGCGCCGTGCTGCCGATCCTGCACCTCAACGGGTACAAGATCGCCGGGCCGACGGTGCTGGCGCGCATCGGCGAGCCGGAGCTCACGTCGCTCATGCACGGCTGCGGCTATGAGCCCTTCTATGTAGTGGGCGACGAGCCGCGTCGCATGCACGAGCTGATGGCGGAGACGATGGACCACGTCGTCGAGCGGATCGGGGAGATCCAGCGCGACGCGCGCGAGCGCGGGGTGACGACGCGCCCGCGCTGGCCGATGATCATCCTCGTTTCCCCAAAGGGGTGGACGGGGCCGAAGGCAGTGGACGGCAAGCAGACCGAGGGCTCCTTCCGTTCGCATCAGGTCCCTCTCTCCGGACTCGCCGCCAACCCCGCGCACCTGCGGCAGCTCGAGGAATGGCTGCAGAGCTACCGCCCCGAGGAGCTGTTCGACGAGCGCGGCACGCTGCGCGCCGAGCTGGCCGAGCTCGCGCCGAGGGGAGATCGGCGCATGGGCGCCAACCCGCACGCCAACGGCGGGCTGCTGTTGACGGATCTGATCCTTCCCGACTTCCGGAAATACGCCGTGAAGGTCGAGCGCCCCGGCGCCACCGACGGTGAAGCGACGCGCGTGCTCGGCACCTTTCTGCGCGACGTGCTGACGCTGAACGAGCAGGCGGCGAACTTCCGCATCGTCGGTCCCGACGAGACGAGCTCGAATCGGCTCGATGCGGTGTTCGAGGTGACCGATCGGATGTCGGACGCCGAGATTCTCGCGAGCGACGATCACGTGTCGCGCGATGGGCGGGTGATGGAGGTGTTGAGCGAGCACCTCTGCCAGGGCTGGCTCGAGGGCTACCTGCTCACCGGCCGCCACGGCTTCTTCTCGTGCTACGAGGCGTTCATCCACATCGTGGATTCCATGTTCAACCAGCACGCCAAGTGGTTGAACACCACGCTGCGCATTCCATGGCGCAAGCCGATCGCGTCGCTCAACTATCTGCTGACGTCGCACGTCTGGCGGCAGGACCACAACGGCTTCAGCCACCAGGATCCCGGCTTCCTCGATCACGTCATCAACAAGAAGGCCGATGTCGTACGAGTGTATCTGCCGCCGGATGCCAACACGCTGCTGAGCGTCGCGGACCACTGCCTGCGCAGCCGGCACTACGTGAACGTCATCGTCGCTGGCAAGCAGCCGGCGCTGCAGTACATGGACATGGACCAGGCCGTGAAGCAGTGCACCGCGGGTATCGGCATCTGGCAGTGGGCGAGCAACGACGGCAACAGCGAGCCCGACGTCGTGATGGCGTGCTGCGGCGACATCCCCACGCTCGAGACGCTCGCCGCGGTCGATGTGCTGCGGCAGCGCATCCCCGACCTGAAGGTTCGCGTCGTGAACGTCGTCGACCTG
>DASSIC010000552.1:0-2456 GCA_035692325.1 Gemmatimonadaceae bacterium
CGTCCACGTGATAGCCGTCCTTCAGCACGCGGCGCAGACGCATCACGGTGGGAATGAAGCTCACCCCGCCGGCGATGCTCATCGGAAGGAGGTAGAACCACGAGTTCATCGTGGCAATCACGAGCGGCACACCCACGGCGGCGCTCATGCCGACGAGCGCGAGACGCGCCGGCAGCTCGCGCTCGCCCTGGCTGATCCACACGCGCAGCGGTGCCGGAATCTCGCGTGCGTGTTCGAAGGCGAGATCGATCGCCTCGGCGAACGCTTCAGCGCCACGATACCGGCGCACCGGATCCTTCGCGAGGCAGCGGTCCACCGCCTGCGCGAGTCGCGGCGGGACCGCCGTCGCGATGGACGCGATCGGCGGCGGTGGCATCGTGAGGTGCTTCGTCACGACGATCTGCGGTGTCGGCCCGTCGAAGGGGAGGCGGCCGGTGAGCGCGTAGAACCCGACCACCCCGAGCGAGTACAGGTCGCTGCGCGCATCGAGCGGCTCGCCGACCGCCTGCTCGGGGCTGACGTAATGCGCGTTGCCCATGATCCGCCCGTCCGCTGCTTGCGCGGAGGTCTGCATCGCGCTGGCGATGCCGAAGTCCATCACGATCGCGCGGTCGGTGCCCCGCTCGAGCAGGATGTTCTCGGCGCTCACGTCGCGGTGCACGATCCCCGCAGTGTGCGCGTAGGCGAGTGCCCACGACACTTCGCGCAGCATTCGCGCCGCCTGCCCCGGAAGCAGAGGGCCGCGCGTGCGGATCCGCTCGCCGAGCGTGATCCCGTCCACGTACGCCATCACGATGTAGGCGTAGCCGCCGCGCTCCCCCGCCGCATAGACGGGCACGATGTTCGGGTGGGTCAACCGCGCGGCCGTCTGCGCCTCGTGCAGGAAGGCGTCGCGCAGCTCGGCCTGGCCCGCCAACTCCGGCGGCAGGATCTTGATGGCCACGGGCCGCGCCAGGCGGACCTCGCGCGCGAGGTACACGACGCCCATGCCGCCGCGGCCGAGCTCGCGGTCCAGCGAATACTCGCCGGCAAGCGCCGCCTGGAGGGCGATGAAGTCCGCGTCGGGGTCGTGGGACATGAACGCCAAAGTAGGACACGGCGGCGGGGGGTGCCACTGGGCAGCGCAGGCACGCTCCGGCTTCCTCGCGCGTTGACCGATACTCAGTCGACCGCTTCCCGAGGCCCCGTGACCGCGTTCTCCCGACGTAGCCCGTACGCTAGATTGCAGGACATGGCAACGCCCGCGAACGACCAGTCCGCCACCTACTTCCGGAAGGGATTCGGCCTCAAGGCCGACGTCCAGTCCGAGCTGTCGGCCGACTACAACGGTAGGATCGTGGATGCGCTGCGCGAGCACGAGTACACCCTGGTCGTGGACGACGTCACGATCCGCCTGGCCAGCGAGTTCGGCTTCTGCTACGGGGTCGAGCGCGCGGTCGAGTACGCCTACCAGACGCATCGCAAGTTTCCCGACCGTCGGCTGCTCCTCGTCGGCGAGATCATCCACAACCCGCACGTGAACGCCAAGCTGCGCGGCATGGGCATCGAGATCCTCGAGCCCGACGCGAACGGGGTGTTCGACTTCAGCGTCGTACGCCCCGAGGACGTGGTGATCCTGCCGGCGTTCGGTGTCACGATCGCCGCGTTCGAGGCATTGCGCGCCATCGGCTGCGTGCTCGTGGACACGACCTGCGGCTCGGTGCTCAACGTGTGGAAGCGCGTGGAGAGCTACGCACGCGACGGCTTCACGGCGCTCATTCACGGCAAGTACTATCACGAGGAGACGCGCGCCACGGCGTCGCAGGTGATGAAGTACCCCGGCGGCGGCTACCTCATCGTGCGCGACATGAGCGAAGCGCGCGAGGTGTGCGACTACATCGAGGGGCGCGGCGATCGCGACGTCTTCCTCGCGAAGTACGCCAAGGCGGCGTCGCCCGGTTTCGACCCCGACGTACATCTCCGCCGGATCGGCGTCGCCAACCAGACGACGATGCTGGCGAAGGAATCGCTGGCCATCGGCGAGGAAGTCGGGCAGGCGATCTCGAGGGCTCGCGGAGCCGCTGCTCATCAAACGGACTTCCGCACCTTCGACACGATCTGCAGCGCGACCCAGGAGCGGCAGGACGCCGTGATCGCGCTGCTCGAAGAGCCGCTCGACGCGATGATCGTGATCGGCGGATTCAACTCGAGCAACACGATCTCCCTCGCGGCGCTGTGTGCGGAGCGCGTGCCGACGTATCACATCGAGGACGCGACCGGGATCGATCCGGACGCCGGCACCGTGCACTATCGCGTCGCCGGTGTGAAGCACGTGGAGGACACGCGGACCGGGTGGATGCCGGAGGGACGGCCGGTGCGCATCGGCGTGACGGCGGGAGCCAGCACGCCGAACAACAAGATCGGCGAGACGGTCGCGCGGATTCTCGCGACGAGGGGACTGGTGCTGGCCGCCACGG
>DASSIC010000553.1:0-5569 GCA_035692325.1 Gemmatimonadaceae bacterium
CGGGAAGAGAGGCTCTCCCTTCTTCACCCGCCATCCGGTCGCGTCGAGCTGCGCGAGGTTCGAAAAGCGCTGATCGTCGACGGTGCCGGGAGCGCCGAGCTGGGTCCAGAGCGCGGCGGCCTTGTCCGGCATGAAGGGAGCAAGCAGGATGGCATGTCGCGCGAGCTGCCGGATCAACGAGGCGAGCGTGGTCTCGAGATCGCCGCGCAGCGCCGGATCCTTCGCGAGCTTCCAGGGCGCCTGCTTGTCGACGTACTCGTTCCCCCGCACGACGCTCTGCCAGACGGTCTTCAGCGCCTCGTGCAGCAGGAAGCCGCGTGTCCCGTCCATCGCGGCGTGGTAGTCGAGCAGGTCGGCTGCATCGTCGTCGTCCACCCTGGTGCGCGCGCCGGACGGCACCACGCCGTCGAAGTAGCGTTCCACCATCGCGATCACGCGGCTGGCGAGGTTGCCCCATGCGTTCGCGAGGTCGGCGTTGTAGCGCTCCTCGAACCGCTCCCACGAGAAGCTGCCGTCGGCGTCGAAGGGGATCTCGCGCAGGAGGAAATAGCGGAACGCGTCGGCGCCGTACCTGTCGATCGCCTCGTCGAGATCGAGGCGCACGCCGGCGGACTTGCTGAACCGCTCGCCGCCGAGGAGCACGAACCCGTGCCCCCACACGCGCTCCGGCAGGGGCACCTCTGCCGCCTTGAGCATCGCCGGCCAGATGATCGAGTGGAACCGGGTGATGTCCTTGCCCACGACGTGCAGCTGCGCGGGCCAGCGCTCGTCCCACGCGCCCTGCGGAAAGCCGGTGGCCGTGAGATAGTTCGGGAGTGCTTCGAACCAGACGTAGGTCGTCTGCGTCTCGCCGGAGCTGAGTGCCCTGGGAAAGGGAATGCCCCACTTGAGCCGCGACCGGCTGGCCGAGACGTCCTCGAGGCCGCGATCGATGAGCGCGAGCATCTCGTTGCGGCGGCTCTCCGGCTGCAGGAACGCGTTGTTCGAATTGATATGGTCGAAGAGAAACTCGCTATACGCACTCAGGCGGAAGAACCAATTGCGCTCCTCAACCCACTCCAGAGTCCGGGTGGGATGAAGAATGCACTTATCATCAACGATCTCGTTGTCCTGCTTGAATGCTTCGCAGCCGACGCAGTAATAGCCCGCGTAAGACTTCTCGTAAAACGCATCCGGCGACCGCTCGAAGATGCGCTCGATCAGCGCCTGCACTCCCGCCTTGTGCATTGGGTCGGTCGTGCGAATGAACTGGTCATGCGAGATGCCCAGCCGCTTCCACATCGCCGAGAAGGTGTCGGCGAGGGCATCCACGAGCGCCTGCGGGGTGACGCCCTGCTGCGCCGCCGTCTGCTCGACCTTCTGACCATGCTCGTCCATCCCGATGAGGAAATGGACGTGGTCGCCGAGAAGCCGCCGGTATCGTGCGATGACGTCGGCGCCGATCTTCTCGTACGCGTGTCCGACGTGCGGCTCGCCGTTCGCGTAGTCGATCGCGGTCGTGAGGAAGTACGTGCTCAATTACGCTCCGTTGGAGCCGTTGTCGCCCGCGCGTGATGCGTCGTCGGGCGTGGGCGGCGGGTTAGTGCCGCCACTCGGGCGGTTCCGGCGTCCGCCGCGTCGGCCGCGACGGCGCTGGGTGCGCTTCTCCGACTCGGTCGCAGCGGTGCTCTCGCCAGCCACTGGCGCAGCCGTGGGACTCGGCGTGAGTGCGGGGGCGCTGGGCGCAGCGGGCCGCGGCGCGCTCCGCTGCGGCGGAGCGACGCGCACGATCGGCCGCTCCTCGGTGATCGCCGCATCGAGGTCCATCGGCTCGTCGAGGTCGTCCGGCACGACGACCGCGGTCGTCTCGCGCGCCGCGGCCTCGAGGGCGTTGATGAGCGGATCGCCGGCGGCCGCCATCTCGTCGCGCAGCTCGGCGAGCAGGATCGTGCGCATCTCGCCCTCGGGCGAGCGCAGGGTGACGCGTTCGCGGAAGATGTCGTTCGCGACGACCTTTTCCTCGCCCGTCGCCGTCTTCACGATCTTGCCTTCCTTGGGATACTTCCGGCGGCTCTGCACGTAGAACTCGTGCTCGTAGCGCAGGCAGCACATCAGGCGCCCACAGGCGCCGGAGATCTGCGACGGGTTGAGCGACAGCCGCTGATCCTTGGCGACGCCGAGGTTCACCGGACGCAGCTCCGGGAGCCACGACGCCGAGCAGTACTGGCGTCCGCAGCGCCCGATGCCGTCGAGCCGCTTGGCCTCGTCGCGAACGCCGATCTGCTTCAGCTCGATGCGCGTCCGGAACATGGACGCCAGCTCCCGCACGAGCGTGCGGAAGTCGACGCGCTTTTCGGCGGTGAAGTAGAAGGTGAGCTTCTTGCGGTCCCACTGCCACTCGGCGTCCGTCATCTTCATGACGAGCGCGTTGGCCTTCACGCGCTCCATCGCCTTGCGGCGAGCGTCGTCGTCGCTCGCGCGGATCTCGGCGTGACGTCGCACGTCATCCGCCGACGCCAGCCGCTTCACCGGCCGCGTGGCCGGCGCGCCGAACAGCCCGTGCGGCACCTTGGCCGAGCGCTGCTCGGCTTCGGGGCCCACGGCATGCACGCGACCGAGGTCCTCCCCGCGGTCGGCGTCGACGATCACCGCCGTCGCACGCGGCGGTGCGTCGTCGGACTCCCAGAAGAAGAACTCCTTGCGGTTGCCCTTGAACGCGACTTCGACAAGGACGCTCACGTTACTCGACGTACTGCCCCATCCGCAGAAACTTCTCGCGGCGACGGCGGGTGAGCTTGTCGGGCTTGAGTCGGCGCAGATCGTCGAGCTGCCGGAGAAGCACCTCCTGCAGCGCGGCGGCGGTAGCCTCGTGGTTGGCGTGCGCGCCACCCGGCGGTTCGGGGACGATCTCGTCGATCACGCGCAGCTCGAACAGGTCCGGCGCCGTGATGCGGAGCGCCGTGGCGGCGCGCTCGCGGTTCTCCAGCTTGCCGTCCTTCCAGAGGATGGCGGCGGCGCCTTCGACGCTGATCACGGAGTAGACCGCATTCTCGAGCATGTTCACGCGATCGGCGACGCCGAGCGCGAGCGCCCCGCCCGAGCCGCCCTCCCCGATCACCGTGGCGATGATCGGTGTTTCGAGAAGGCTCATCTCGAACAGGTTGCGCGCGATCGCCTCGCTCTGCCCACGCTCTTCGGCGCCAAGGCCCGGCCAGGCGCCCGGCGTGTCGATGAAGGTGATGACCGGGACGTGGAACTTCTCGGCCAGCTTCATCAGGCGAAGCGCCTTGCGGTAACCCTCGGGGTGGGGCATGCCGAAGTTGCGCTTCAGGTTCTCCTTCGTGTCACGGCCGCGCTGGTGGCCGATCACCATCACCGTCTCGCCGTCCAGTCGCGCCCAGCCGCCGACGATCGCCGCATCCTCGCGGAAGGCGCGATCGCCGTGCAGCTCGATGAAGTCGGTGAAGCACAGCCGGAGATAGTCTTCGGTGAGGGGGCGCTTGTTGCTGCGCGCCACCTGCACCCGCTGCAGCGGCGTGAGGCTCTTGTAGATCTCTTCCCGCAGCTCGACGAGCTTGGCTTCGAGAGGGGCGATCTCCTTGCCCACGTCGAGCTGCTGCTCGCCGGCGAGCTTCTTCAGCTCGTCGATCTGCTTCTCCAGCTCGAAGATCGGCTTCTCGAACTCCAGGGTCGCAGTCGCCATCCGTGTCAGCTCCCGCGCACGAGGCGGACGCGCTCGTTGCCGAGCAATGCCCGCAGGTCGGTCAGTGCGGCCTGAGTGGCCGCGAGTCTGAGCGAGCGCGACTTGAGCCGCGCCCGCGTGCCATTACCATCGTTCCATCTGAGCTCGAGCGGGGGAGCGCCCGAGTGCGGCGTCGCATGCGCATCGATCACCGCCCGCACGTCGCCCATCACTTCCGCCGTGACGGCGTCACCGAGCGCGAGCTCGATCGCGATCGACACCTGTCCGTTGAGCCGCAGCTCCGCGAACGGCGTCACCGATTCCACGATGAACGTGGGGCTGTCGGCGTCCTGGTCGCGCTTCGAGTAGCCCCCCTTCATGAGGACGGGGACGTCGCTGCGGACCCGGTCGGCGAGCAGCCCCCAGCTCTCGGGGAAGACCAGTACCTCGGAAGATCCCGAAAAATCCTCCACTGTCAACCGGGCGAACTCGGCGCCGGACCGCTTGCTGATCTGGCGCTTGATTGCCGTCACCACCACGCCCATGGAGATCGGCTCGGGTGTCCACTTGCCGAGCTGGCTCACGGTGTGGGTGGCGAACAGCTCGCACTCCACGCGATACGGCTCCAGCGGGTGGCCGCTGATGTAGAAGCCAAGGATCTCCTTCTCGCGCGTCAGACGCTCGGATTCCGCCATCGGCGCCACATTGGGCAGGGTGCGCGGCGCGTGCGCCGAGCCGGTCGCGCCATCGGCTGGGCCGCCGAACAGCGATACCTGGCCCATCTCCTTCTCCTGCTGCTTGAGCGACGACTCCTGCATCGCCGCGTCGAGCGTCGTCCAGTACTGCGCGCGATGTCCGCCGAGGCCGTCCAGCGCGCCCGACGCGATCAGCGCCTCGAACACCCGCTTGTTGCAGGCGCGCAGGTCCACGCGGTCCGTGAAATCGAAGAAACTCTCGAAGGGCTTCTCGCGCTTCGCGGCGAGGATGGAGTCGATGGCGCCCTTGCCGACGTTGCGGTTGGCGCCCAGCCCGAAGCGGATCCGCTTGTCGTCGAGCACCGTGAACTTGTAGCCCGACTCGTTGACGTCCGGCGGCAACACCTCGATCCCGAGCTCGCGCGCCTCGTTGATGAACTTCACCACCGAGTCGGTGTCGCCGATGGACGACGAGAGAATGGCCGCCATGAAGTCGGCGGGGTAGTGCGCCTTGAGGTACGCCGTGTGGAAGGAGATGACCGAATAGGCGACCGAGTGCGACTTGTTGAAGCCGTATCGGCCGAAGGTCTCGATCTGCCCGGCGAGCTCCTCGATGATCTTGCGGTCGTAGCCGCGCGCGATCGCCTTCGACGTGAACTTCCCCAGCTCCAGCTTGATGAGCTCCGCGTCCTTCTTGCCCACCGCCTTCCGGAGCACATCGGCTTCGGCGAGGGAGATGCCGGCCAGCGTCTGCGCCAGCCGCATCACCTGCTCCTGATAGGTGATGACGCCGTAGGTGGGCTTGAGGATCGGCTCGAGCTCGGGGAGCGCATAGCTCACCGGCTCCTCGCCGCGCTTGCGGCGCTGATAGACCTTGTGCATCCCGGCGTCGAGCGGACCGGGGCGCAGCAGCGCATTCGACGCCACGAGATCGTCGAAGCTGTCGCAGCGGATGGCGCGCAGCATGTCCGTCGCGAGGGCGGACTCGAACTGGAAGACCCCGGTGGTGCGCCCCGCGCGCAGCATCTGGTAGGTCTTCGGGTCCGCCATGTCGACCGCGTCGAGGTCGGGGCGCGTACCCGTGCGTGCCTGGACGTTGTCGAGCGCGTCGCGGATCACCGTGAGCGTCGTGAGCCCCAGGAAGTCCATCTTCAACATGCCCGCCTTCTCGAGGCAGTTCATGTCGTACTGCGTGACGGTCACCTGCTCCTCG
>DASSIC010000554.1:0-2017 GCA_035692325.1 Gemmatimonadaceae bacterium
GGCCGCGTCGTGACGGTGGGCCGCACCTCCCGCACCGTGGTGGGCGTGATGCCGCCGCGCTTCGGCTTCCCGCGCAATCAGCAGCTATGGGTGCCATTGCAGGTCCAGGACGCGCCGCCGCGCCAAGGGCCAGGCGTGGAAGTGTTCGGCCGCCTCGCCGACGGAGCGAGCTGGCAGGACGCCGCTTCGGAGCTCGAGGTCGTCTCGGCACGTGTTGCCGCCGACGAGCCGAACCACGCGCACCTGCGCACGCGGGTTCGCGCATTCGCCGGGCGCACGCCGGGCGATCCGCTCCGGCTGGAAGATCTGGCGGTCCACGCCATCGTCCTGCTGCTGCTCGGGGCCGTGTCGGCGAACGTCGCGACGCTGATCTTTGCGCGCGCGGCGATGCGCGAATCGGAGATCGTCGTCCGGCACGCGCTGGGCGCGAGCCGCGCACGCGTGATCGTGCAGATCGTCACCGAAGCGCTCGTGCTGGCGCTTGCCGCTGCCGTGCTCGGGCTCGTCGTCGCCCAGACGACGGTGCGGTATGCCTGGGCCCGGGCGAGTCTGATCACCGGGGGTGACCTTCCGTTCTGGGTGGATCTGACGCTCGAGCCTGCCACCATCGCGTATGCGCTGCTGCTCGCGCTCGTCGCCGCGGCACTGATCGGCCTGCTGCCGGCCCTGAAGGCCACGCGCGCGTCCGTCGCGCGCGGACTCCAGGGGATCACGAGTACCGGTGGGACGATGAAGTTCGGTGGCATCTGGTCGTTCATCATCGGCGCGCAGGTGGCGTTCACGCTGCTGTTCGTGCCCGCCGCGGTAGGAATCTTCACCAACACCCTCCAAGAGCAGACGACGTCGGCAGCGTTTCCAACGGAGCGTTACCTCACCTTCCGTCTCAGCATGGATAACGAGGCGCTGGCCGGGGAGGATGGTGTGCCTGACGACGGGCAGATCGCCGCGCGTCGCGGGCTCGCATACGAAAATCTTACGGGTCGACTGCGTGAAGAGTCTGGTGTGACGCACGTGACGTACGGCGATCGCTTGCCGACGATGCACCCGGAGTGGGTGGCGCTGGAAATGGAGCAGGACGGCGCAGCTCCAGCTCGCCTGGAAGGCAATTACGAGGGCGGATTTGCCATGGCTGCCGTCGGTGCCGGCTATCACGAGGCGTTCGGCGCCAGGATCGTGGCCGGCCGCGGCTTGCAGACCGCTGACATTGGGGCGCCGAACCGGCCCGTCGTGGTCAGCGAGGCGTTCATGCGCGTGGTGGGCAGGAATCCCGTGGGCGCACGAATCCGAACGCTTCAGCGCGGCGGCGAGCGCGAGACGGGACCGTGGCACGAGATCGTCGGCGTGGTCACCGATCTGTGGACGTTCCACGCCGATTGGGGTGGGGCGGCGTACCTCTATCGCGCAGCCTCCGCGGAGGAAGTCGATCCTGTCGTGGTCGCCGTGCGCGTCGCGGGGGACGCGGCGCCGCTTGCGCCCCGCGTCGCCGCCCTTGCGCGGCAGGTCGATGCGGGTCTGCACCTCCGGGATATCGTCACCCTCGATGACATCGTCGCACAGGAGCGAACACGGATGGTGGGCACCAGCGTCGTCTTCGGCAGCGTTCTGCTCGTAGCGGTGGTCTTCTCCGCGGCCGGTCTGTACGCGCTCATGGCCGTCGCCGTGGCGCGTCGCACCCGCGAGATTGGGATCCGTATCGCACTCGGCGCCACTCCCCGGCACGTGCTCCGCAGCGTGTTCGCTCGTTCCAGTCGGCAGCTCGGCGGCGGCATCATCGCCGGTAACAGCCTGATCCTGCTTCTCGCGTGGCGCGCCGACAGCCTGACCGCGGATCTTCTCGTAGCGTCGGTGATAACGTCCGTCATCATGGCGGCCGTGGGCGTGCTGGCGTGCGCCGCACCGGCGCGCCGAGCGCTGCGAATTCAACCGACCGAGGCGCTGCGGTAACAAATCCGAAAGTGACGGCTGCAGTGCCGCTGGCATAGACTCATTTCCATGAAGTCGCTGCTCCTGCGCGTTG
>DASSIC010000555.1:0-7922 GCA_035692325.1 Gemmatimonadaceae bacterium
TGCGTGTCCGACTCGAACTTGTGCACCCGGTACCCCATCTCGCGCAGCTCGCGCCAGAAACGGGCGCGCTCGGCCTCCGGCGAGTGCTTGAAGATCTCGCTGCGGAGGAAGGGACGCGTGCGCTCGATCAGCGGTCGCAGCGACGCGACGACGCTCCGGTCGTAGCCCTCGGCGTCCACCTTCACGAATCGCAGCCGCTCGGCTTCGCGAGGAAACTCGCGCTCCATGTAGCGCGGAAGGTTGCGGCCCTTCACCCGCAGCTTGAAGAAGTGCGCGTGCGTCCATTCGGCGATCCCCTCGTGCAGCCCACCGTTGCAGTAGCCCGAGTCCGAATACTCGAACATCAGCTCGCCGTCTTCGGGGACGGCGGCGAACATGAGGGGATAGATGTTCGTGGTGCGCCGATTCAGCCCGCTGGTGGCCAGCAGGACCTTGTAGACGTGCGGGTTCGGCTCGAGCGCGAGCACCGCGCCCGTGGGACCGGCGGCCAGCGCGAGCGGCAGCGTGGAGTCGCCGGTGTGCGCGCCGATGTCGATGGCCGTGTCCCCCGGCTTGATCCAGTGCCGGGCCTCGTCGACCATCGCCTGCGTGATGGTGGTCTTCCAGCGGAGCGCGCCGGGATGCTGCCACTGGGCGAATCCCACTTCACCGTCGCGCTCGAGCTGGAAGCTCACGAGCTCGAAGGGATAGACGCGGGGGCGCGGCTTGATGCCGAGGCCGTACAACACCTCCTTGAGTTTCATCGGGCGAGCAACGTGGCTGGAGGGAGGTGTCCGCGATTACACGCGGTCGGGATCAGCGAGCTCGCAGGAATGCACGGCGAGCCCGCGCTCGAGCTGGATGGTGGCGTGCGAGATGCCGAAGCGGAGGCGCAGCTGTTTCGTCGCGTCGGCGAGCACCGCGTCTTCGCCGCCCCCGCAGGGGCGCACGAGATGCGCGGTGAGGGCGACGTCGGTGGTGCTCATCCCCCAGATGTGGAGATCGTGTACGGCCACCACGCCGTCGAGCTCCTTCAGCACGGCGCTGACCGCATCGTAGTCGATGCCCGCCGGCACCGCATCGAGGGCGAGGTCGAGCGAGTCTTTCGCGAGACCCCAGCTGCTCCAGGTGATGAGCGCCGCCAGCAGGAGGCTCACCGCCGGGTCCAGCCAGAGCCAGCTGGTCAGCATGATGAGCAACCCCGTCACGACGACACCCGCCGACGCCACCGCATCCGACATCATGTGAAGGAATGCCCCGCGGATGTTCAGGTCGGCGTGGCGACCGCGCATGAAGCCGAGCGCGGTGCCGAGGTTGATCACGATGCCGATGGCGGCGACGATCATGACCGTGGCGCTGGCGACGGGTGCGGGGTGACGGAACCGCTGCACCGCCTCGATGGTGATCGCGCCGACGGCGATGAGCAGGAGGCCGGCGTTGGCGATGGCGGCGAGGATGGAGAAGCGGCGCAGCCCATAGGTGAAACGCGGAGTGGGGCCGCGACGCGCGAGGAGGCTGCCCGCCCAGGCGAGAGCGAGGCCCAGCACGTCACTCAGGTTGTGTCCGGCATCGGCCAGAAGGGCGAGCGACTGCGCCCGCAGGCCGAAGATCACCTCGGCGAGAACGAATGCGGTGTTGAGGCCGACGCCCAACACGAACGCGCGATCGAAGCTGGCGGGGACGTGCTGGTGCTGGTGCCCCGTGCCGAAGCGCTGCGCGCCATGAGCGTGCGCATGACCGTCGTGCGAATGCCCGTCGTGCGCATGGTCATGCGCGTGCTCGTGCGACTCCGAGTGCGGATGGGCATGGCTCATCTCGGGGAAATATACGGCGGAGCGCGACGAGGGCGAGCGCGCCGTGCAGGGCGGTCGGATAACTTGGGCGGATGAATCGACGGCTGGCTCCCACGCTGCATGCGGTCCGCGCCGCCACCACGCTCGCCCCGTCCCGGCCGGCGTACGCCGCGGGGCTGCGCGCCGCCGTGGCGACGGTCGTCCCCCTGCTGCTGGCCCAGGCGTTCGGTACCGGCGGGGCGACGTGGATGAGCCTCGGCGGCTTCAGCGGAGCACTGGCCGATCGCGGCGGTCCGTACCGCGCGCGGGCGTTCACCATGGCGGCGGTGACGCTCTCCTGCGCAGCGGCCATCGCACTGGGCACGATGGCGAGCGAGCACTTCGCGGTGGCGATCCCGCTCACGTTCGTCGTCGCCCTGGCGACGAGCCTGGCGCGCGTGTGGGGGACGGCGGGAGCAAGCGTGGGCGGCGCCACGCTCACGGCGTTCGTCATCGCGCTGGCCTTTCCCGCCGCGGGCGCGGACGGTCCGTGGCTGCGCGCGGCGTTCGACGTGGCGGGCGGGCTGTGGGCGATGGCGATCGCACTCGTCTTGTGGCCGCTGCAGCCGTACCGGCCGGCGCGACTCGCGGTGGGGCAGAGCTACCGGGCACTCGCCGCCTATGCCGCCGACGTCGCGCTGCACCTGCGGACGACGCTCTCCACGGACACGAGCGAGCTGCCGGCGGGGAGCGCGATGGTGCGCGGTGCACTCGAGAACGCACGGCTCGCGCTCGCACAGTCGCGCCGCGGCCGACCCGGGACCAGCGGGCGAGAGCAGCGGTTGATCGTGCTCGGCGAAGCGGTGGACCAACTGTTCGGACACGTCGTCGCGGTGGCGGAGACGGTGGACAGCATTCACGCCGTGGCGCGCCTCGCCACCGCGGATGCCGCGATCGTCGCGACGCTCGAGGCGGTGACGCGCTCGGCCCACGCACTGGCCACCGCGGTGGAGGCGGAAGGCCGGCCCGAGGCGATCTCGATCGACTGGAACGGCGACGCGTTGCGCGCTGCTCTCGCGACGCATCGCGATCACACCGTCGAGGACGCGCTCGTGCACTACGAGCAGGCGGCGGCGATCCTCGACCGCGCTGCGCAGTACGCGGGGGTGTCGGCGGTCACGGTGGCGGCACTCACCGAGGGCCACGCCCCCGCAGCGCCGGCACCGAGCCCGGTGCTGGCGGAGCCGGAGGAGCGGGTATCGCCCTGGGCGGCGGTGCGCGATACGCTGTCGCCCGATTCCCTGGTGCTGCGCTACGCACTGCGCGTGGCGGTCGTGGCGACGGTCGCCGTCGCGCTGGGCGAACTGCTCGACATCAAGCGTGGCTACTGGATGACGATCACGGTGATCGTCATCCTGCAGCCGTACACCGGACTCACGACGCAGCGCGCGGTGCAGCGCGTCGTCGGCACGGTGCTCGGTGGATTGCTGACGGCGGCGCTCGGCGCGCTGTTCCACGATCCCCGTGCGATCCTGGTGCTCTCGTTCGTGTTCGCGGCGACGTGCGTGGCGCTGCTCCCGGTGAACTACGCGGCGTTCTCCATCTTCCTCACGCCCACCTTCGTGCTGCTGGCGGAGGCGAGTGCGGGAGACTGGCACCTTGCCACCACACGCGTGCTGAACACGCTGCTCGGCGGCGCGCTCGCGCTGCTCGGCTCACGCCTGCTGTGGCCGAGCCCGGAGAAGACACGCCTGCCCGGCTACATGGTGTCGGCGCTGCGCGCGAACCGCGACTATCTCGAGCGCGTGGTGTCGCTGTTCGACGACCGGAGCGAGCTCGCCGGGCGCAGGCTCCGTGAATCGCGCCGCGGCATCGGCCTCGCGACGGTGAACGCCGAGGAGTCGTTTCAGCGGCTGCTTGGCGAGTCGAGTGGGGGCGGTGCGGGGCGCATGGCGAGCGTGATGACCTTTCTCACCTATACGCGGCGGCTCACCGCATCCATCGCCGCGCTGGCGCTCGCGCGACACACCGAGCCGGATACGACCGGGCTCGCGCTTCGGCCCTTCGTGGACACGGCGACCGGCGTGCTGGACGATCTGGCGGCGTCGATCGACGAGGGGCGAACGCCGGCACCGCTCCCGGCGGTCGTTGCATCGGAAGCGGCGCGCGCGCGCGAGGCGGAAGTGCCGCCGCTGGTGCGCGCGCGCCTCGACCGACTGGCGCGGCAGATCCGGCTCTTGCACGATGCGATCGCGCGATGGACGGCGCGCGAGGTGGGCGGTTCGGCGTCCTGAGGACGCCGAACCGCCGACCGATCACTTCGTCGTGCGGGGCGCGGCGGGAAGCTGGCGCAGCCGAGCCCTCATGCTCTGAAAGGCCTGCGTATCCGACCGCAGCCCGCCGAGCCGGTTCGCATTCTCGCTGAGCATGCGCTGGATGTCGGCGATACGATCCTGCGTGCCGGGGTGATCGGAGAACCATGCGCTCGCGGCGCCGCTGCCGCCGCTCTGCTGCTCCTGGTCCAGGAGCTTCTGGAAGAAAGTGAGCATGCCGCGCGGGTTGATGCCGGCGTTGATGAGGTTGTTGAAGCCGCCTTCGTCGGCCTGGACTTCGTCACCGCGGCTGAACTTCGCGAACACGGCAGTGCCGCCGACCTGGATGGCCGCCTGCGCCGCCGTGTTCTGACAGACGTTGGTGAGCGCGCATGCGATGCCGACGCCGACGTTGGCGCTCTGTACCTGTTCCATCTGCTTCACGGAGTGGCGCCGCACCACGTGCTCGATCTCGTGCGCCAGCACGCCGGCCAGCTCGCTCTCGTTGCTGGCGTTGGTGAGCACGCCGCGGTTGACGTACACGTAGCCGCCGGGGAGGGCGAAGGCATTGATGATCTCGCTGTTCACGACGCCGAAGTGCCAGTCCAGATCACCGCGTGACGTACGCCGCGCGATGTTCTGGCCGAGCGAGTTCACGTAGGCGTCGATCGTGGCGTCGTTGAGCATGGGAAGCTGTGCATTGACCTGCGCGGCGCCCTGCTGGCCCATCTGCACTTCTTCCTGCTGGGAGATGCTGCCGGCACACGCGCTGAGCGCGGCGCAGGCGGCCAGGCCGGCGGCGAATCGGGAAAGAAGACGGGGCTGGTTCATGGCTGGTCTCGGTGCGTTCATGGTCGTGCGCGGGCGATGCCCGCGGGTGGGGGGGCGGTCAGCCACCGCAAACGCACCAACTGCGCCATCTGGATGCGCGGGCGGTGTCTCGTCGAGCCCGCCGAGTTCGCCGCGTCTGGCCAGCGCCCGCGCCATCACGCAAGTTGCGCCATCCGCCCTTCCAGGAGAGGTCATGGGTTCCGACGACACCCCCATTTCGCGCCGCACCTTCGTACGCGACACCAGCCGCGCCGCGGCCGCGTTCGCCATCGCACCGATGATCGTCCCGCGCCACGTGCTGGGCGGCGTCGGCTACCGGGCGCCGAGCCGGACGCTCAACGTGGCCTGCGTGGGGATCGGCGGGATGGGCATGGTGAACATGAACGCACTGGTGCAGGCGGGGGAGAACATCGTCGCCGTCTGCGATGCGGATTTCCCGTACGTGGAGCGCTCGCTGACCGGTCGTCTGCGGCCGCCGCAGGGACAGACCTCGTCGTCGCCCGAGTCGCTGCGCCTCAAGGCCGCGTACGAAAAGGCAGCCAAGTACGAAGATTTCCGCGTCATGCTCGAGCGGCAGAAGGACATCGACGCCGTCGTCATCGCGACGCCCGATCACCTGCATGGTGTCATCGCCAACGCGGCGATGAAGGCGGGCAAGCACGTCTACGTCCAGAAGCCACTCACCTATTCCGTGTACGAGGCGCGGCTGCTGGCGCGCACGGCACGCGAGACGAAGGTGGTGACGCAGATGGGCAATCAGGGGCACTCGATGGAGGGGACGCGGCGCATCAACGAGATCATCGCCGCGGGAGTGATCGGCCCGGTGCGCGAGGTGCACGTGTGGACCGATCGTCCGCAGCGCTATTGGGCGCAGGGCATTCCGCGCCCAGCGCGTGTCGCACCGCCGATCATCGGCCCAGTGCTCGGCGCGCCGGCGACGACGGCCGCGACGGCGACGTCAGCGACGACAGCCACTGCGGGGACCGCGGCCGCGCCGGCGGCGAGTGCCGTGCCGCCACGGTGGGGGATGCGCACGGTGGACAACGCGATCCTGCGCGCGATGGCGGAGAATCCGCAGACCCCGCCGCCGGGACTGCGCTGGGACATGTTCCTCGGCCCCGCGCCGGACGTGCCGTATCACCCGGTCTATCACCCGTTCAGCTGGCGCGGGTGGCCGGAGTTCGGCGTGAGCGCGATCGGCGACATGGGCGCACATCTGATCGACCAGCCGTACTGGGCGCTCGGCCTCGGCTATCCGACGAGCGTAATCGCGTCGTCGACGCCGTGGGGGGGAACGCGCGACAATCCCGGTGCCTATCCGCTGGCGATGACGGCGCGCTACGAATTCGCCGCACGCGGCGACCAGCCGCCGGTGACGATGGTGTGGTACGACGGCGGGCTTCTGCCGGCGCTGTCGCAGGACATCGTGCTGCCCCGTCAGGACGGCGGCGGTGGCGTGATGATCGGCGAGCGCGGCTACCTCACCTACGAGACGTACGGCGAGAACTTCAAGGTGTACGGAGAGGATGCGGCGGCGCGGGCAGCCGCGGTGCCCAAGACGCTGCCACGGATCGAGGTGCCGCACGAGGTGAACTGGGCCCAGGCGTGCAAGGGCGAGGCGGTGGCGAGCTGCCCCTTCGAGTACGCGTCGGCGCTGACGGAGGTGATGCTGCTGGGCGTCACCGCGCTACGAGCGGGACAGAGCCGGAAGATCGTGTACGACGGGGCGGGCATGAGCATCACCAACATTCCCGAGGCGAACGCCTACCTGACGCGGGAGTTCCGGTCGGGGTGGTTCCCGGGATGACGGTGATTGGTGAACGGTGAACCGTGAACGGTGAACCGTGAGCCGTGAACCGTGACAACAGGGCACACCAGACTCAGTCCGGTGTGCCCTTGAAGTTGTCGTTACGGTTCACCGATCACCGTTCACGGTTCACCGTTGTTCATTCGACCAGCCGCTTGCGCCGAGGGGGGAGCTGTTCCGCGCTGCGCCAGAGCTCGCGCAGGCCGGGCTCGGGAAGGCGGTCCCACCCCGGGGGGATCGGCGCCACGCGGCGACGTTCGTCGCCGCACTCGAACGCGATCCAGCCGTGGGCCAGGCGGGGCGGGAGCGCGATGCGCAGCCCGCGCAGACGACGGCGGTCGCGCATCCGCCGGTCGATCACGCGCGCGCCGGCGGGCTCGTTCTGCAGTCGACGCTCAACAGTCCGTCGCTCCCCCCACGCGGGGATGACATCCCAGGCGTTCCAGAGTCGGGCGAGATCGTCGAGAAAGGTCCGATGGGGTGACACGAGCGGTGGGGGATCGGGTCGAGTCTGTATGGTCAGCCGGTGATGCATCGCACAACGTGCGCCGGAAAGGGGCGATGGAACGGAGGCCCGCAGGCCCGGCGGCGATGGCCCACCGGCGCTATCGGGCAGCGCCGGCGCGGAGCGGGGCGGGGATGCCCCGGCCAACGAGCACCGGCTCCTCGAGCGCATCGAAGCGGGTGCGACGCAGGATGCGGCGTCCCTCCGCCGACAGCAGGTACGCGACGAAGCGGTCGGCCGCCTCGGGGTGCCGGGCTCCGCGAGGAATCGTGACGCCGAACAGGATCGGCCGGCCGCGCACGGTCAAGGTGTCGCCGGCGCGCTTGCCGAGGACGCGCGTGACGGCGGTGGCGTACACGGCCGAGTCGGCGGCGGTGCCGAGGTCGACCTCCGGCGGAAGGGTCAGGTAGGGGAGCGACATGAGGGCGGCGAGACTCTCGTAAGTCCAGATGTAGTCGAGCTCTCCCGCCTGGAGGAGCGCCACCTGATCGGCCTCGCGCGGACGCACGTTGCGCACGGGGGCGGCCTCCAGCATCCGCTGCTCCATGTCGGGAATGCGGTAGTGCCGCGCGGCGAGCTGCCAGACGAGCAGCGTGCGATAACCCGAGGGATCGGTGTTCGGGTCGGAGCGGCCCACCTGCACGCCGGGGCGCGCGAGGACCTCCCACCAGTTGTCCGTCCGGATCTGCGAGGCGCCGCGCGACCGCGCCGTGTAG
>DASSIC010000556.1:0-4788 GCA_035692325.1 Gemmatimonadaceae bacterium
ACGAGGTCAAGAGCGGGTGAGTCGTTGACTCACTGCTGGATAGCTGAGTACTGACGACTCACGACGGGGTTGACCGACGGATGCCTGGCGGTCTTTCAGTCCCGAGTCGCAGACTCGAGTACTGTGACCCACGACTGACCGACCGCCGAATCGTTTTCGGGCAACCCCGTTCTCAGTCGTCAGTCAATCAGCTATCCAGTCAGAGAGTCAACCGCCTACGGGCGCAGGCGGTGCATCATGCGCGGAAAGGCGATCACCTCGCGGATGTGCTGGATGCCGCAGATCCACGCCACGGTGCGCTCGAGGCCGAGCCCGAAGCCGGCGTGGGTGAAGGTGCCGTAGCGCCGCAGGTCGAGGTACCAGTCGTACGCCTCCATCGGCAGCCCTTCCTCCTTGATCCGCGCCACGAGCTTGTCGTAATCGTCCTCGCGCTGCGAGCCACCGATCATCTCGCCGAATCCCTCCGGCGCCAGCAGGTCGTCGCACAGCACCGTGCGCGGGTCGTCGGGGTTCTCCTTCATGTAGAACGCCTTCGCTTCCTTCGGATAGTTGAAGACGAACACCGGCTTGTCGTAGTCCTCCACGATCAACGCTTCGTCTTCGGCGCCAAGGTCGTCGCCCCACTTTGCGTCGCTCCCCTTCCGCTGCACGAGCGCCACCGCGTCGGTGTAGTTGAGCCGCGGGAATGGCGCGCGGATGCGCTCCAGCTTCGTCACGTCGCGCTCGAGCTCCGCGAGCTCCGGCCGGCGACGTTCGACGACGCGCTGCACGATGAACTCGACGAAGTCCTCCTGCAGCTTCATGTTCGCCTCGGAGTCGTTCCACGCGACCTCGGGCTCGATCATCCAGAACTCGGTCAGATGCCGGCGCGTCTTGGACTTCTCGGCGCGGAAGGTCGGACCGAAGGTGTAGATCTTTCCGAACGCCGCGGCCGCGGCTTCGCCGTAGAGCTGCCCCGTCTGCGCGAGGTAGGCATTGCCCTCCTCGAAGTACTCCGTGGCGAACAGCCCGGAGCGTTCGCCGATCGCCGCCGTGAGGATCGGCGTGTCGACGCGCAGGAAGCCGCGCGCGTAGAAGAAGTCGTGGATCGCCTGCTCGACCTCGTTGCGAATCATCATGATCGCGCGCTGTCGCGGCGACCGGAGCCAGAAGTGCCGATTGTCGAGCAGGAAGTCGATGCCGTGCTCCTTCGGCTGGATCGGATAATCGCTCGGACTCGGCCCGATGATGGTGAGCCCCGACACACCGATGTCGAGCACCCCCGGCGCGCGCGGGTTCTCGCGCGCTTCCCCGGTGACGGCAACGGAGGTCTCCGTCGTCAGCTCGGCGAAGCGCGCCCAGAGCTCCTCGCCGATCTGGCTCTTCACGAACACCGCCTGCGCGGTGCCGGTGCCGTCACGCAGCGCAGCGAAGGCGACCTTGCCTGAGGAGCGCACGTGCGTGACCCACGCGCGGACGGTGACGGGCTGCCCGAGGTGCGCCGGCAGCTCGGCGATGCGAACGAAAGGGACGGTGGACATGTCGCGGATGACGGGCGAGTGGCGCGGAGGCAGCACCACGCCTAGAATCCCGGACAGGAGCGCCGCGCGACGCGAGGTCGCGACGGCGGCGCACCGCGGGCCGAGCCTCCAATGGTACACGGCCTCCCGGGTGCGGCAAAGGGCGGCTCCGGCCAGGTCCTTGCACATGCCGCCAACCACCCGCACCCGCACCTGCACGCACTCCACATGACCCTGCGCTCGAGGCTCGCCCTCGGCCTCGTCATCATCGCCGCTGTCCTCGTGGTGCCACTCGTCGTGGCACGCACGTCCATGCAGCGACTGCACGGCCAGGTACGGAGTCTACGCGAGGGCGAGTTCCAGGCGTCGCTCGTGCTCGGACGCCTGCGCGACGCGCTGGCCGACGTCCGCGCGCGCGAGGTGGCGCTCGGCGTTCTGAAGAACGACGCCGCGTACGCGCAGCTGCGCGCCGAGCTCACGAAAGCGGAGCTGCTCGCCGACTCCCTCGACCGGTTCCAGCTGGACAGCGCGGCGCGCCGCATCCACCGCGATCTCGCCGTGCTGCGGCCCGCGTCGCAGGCGGAGTTCGACGAGATGCGTGCCGGGCGCGCCGAGCGCGCCGACTCCATCTCGCAACAGACCATCACGCCTGCCCTGCACGACGCCGATCAGGCACTGTCGCCCGTCGAGCAAGTCCTGCGATCGCGCACCACCGACCGCGTGTTCGCCGCCGAGTCGGCGCTTGGACGCGCCGAGCAGATCTCGCTCGCGGCGCTCGCCATCGCGCTCCTGCTGGCGGCCCTGATCGCGCTCTGGCTGACGCGTTCGATCAGCCGGCCGGTCACCGCGCTCGAAGAGGGGATGCGAGCGGTGGCTGATGGCGAGCTCGACCACAAGCTGGCCTTCCGCACCGATCGCCGAGACGAGTTCGGCCGGCTGGCCATCAGCTTTCGCGAGATGAGCCGCCAGCTCGCGGAGCTCGACAAGCTGAAGGCGGAGTACGTATCGATCGCCTCGCACGAGCTGAAGACCCCGATCAACGTGATCCTGGGCTATCTCCAGCTCATGGAAGACGGGATCTACGGGCCGCTCAATGAAAAGCAGAAGCAGGTGACCGCCACGATCGGCGTGCAGGCGAATACCCTCGCCCGCCTGGCCTCACAGTTGCTCGACGTAAGTCGGTTCGAGGCAGGTGGAGGACGGATCGAGCCCCGGCACGTTCACCTGAGCACGATGCTGGACGAGTTGGAGCGGACCTTCCACGTCCTGGCCGTCCAACGCGAGATCCACTTCCGCATCGTCCGCAAGGATGGCCTGCCGAGCGACGTACAGTGGGACCCGGAGCGGATCAACGAAGTGACCGGCAACCTGTTGTCCAACGCATTCAAGTTCACGCCGGCGGGGGGCACCGTGGAGCTCACGGCGGCTCCCGCCGACGGCTCGGTGCTGATCCAGGTGCGCGACACGGGCGCCGGGATTCCGGCCGAGCAGCTGCCGCACGTCTTCGAGAAGTTCTACCAGGCGGACAACCAGCGTGCCGCGTCGGCCAAGGGCTCGGGACTCGGCCTGGCGATCGCGAAGGAGATCGTCGAGGCGCACGAAGGTCAGATCCGATGCGAGAGCACGATCGGCAATGGCACCGTGTTCTCGCTCCTGTTGCCGGTCTCCGTCCGGCAGCGGCGCCGTTCCACTGCGCAGCGCGCTACCTCTCCCGACCTCGAGGCATGACCACTCCCAAGATTCGTGCATTCAGTGCCCTTGCCGCGTTGCTGGTGACCGGGGGCTGCGCCCAGCTCCGCGCCGCGAACGCGTCCCCCGCGCCGATGGAGGGGCAGCTCAGCGCGTCGCTGCAGCAGGCGGAGCGTGAAGTGGTCTCGTCGCGCTTCGGCGTCGCGGACCGGATGCTGGCCGATTTCGCCCTCGGTCACCCAAACACGCCGGAAGCCGTAGAGACGGCGTATTGGCGCGCCCTGTTCATGCTGGATCCCGCCAACCAGACGGCCAGCCGGCGCGACGCGATCGCGATGCTCGACTCGTACCTCAACGCCCCGGTCATCGTGATGCATCGCGGGTCGGCGGCGGCACTGCGCCGCATCGCCGCGGCGCTGGACCGCCCCGTGCCCGTTGCCGCCGCCAACCCGCCGAGCCCTGCCCCGTCGCCGCGCGCCGAACCGAAGGCCGACACGAAGGCAGAAGACAAGTCTCGCGACGAAGAGGTGCAGCGCCTCAAGGAGGAGCTCGCGAAGGCGAACGCGGAGCTGGAGCGAATCAAGAAGCGCGTCGCGCAGCCCAACCCGTAACGGCGCCTACCCCACCCTGAACAGCTCGAGCGACCGCGCGTAGCGCTCGCCCATCACGCGGCGCAGCGGTGCGTTGGCGGGGCGGTCGAGCTCCGGATCGCTCGCGAGCAGCCGGTCGGCCGCGGCACGCGCCTGCTCGTTCAGCAGCTCGTCGCGCAGCGGGTCGGCGACGCGGAAGGTGGGGACGCCGCTCTGCCGCTCGCCGAACAGGTCGCCCATCCCGCGCAGCTGGAGGTCGGCGCGCGCGATCTCGAACCCATCCTCGCTCCCGACGAACACGTCGAGCCGCTGCTTCGTATCGGGACTCACGTCGCCGAGGAGGATGCAGTACGACGCTTCGGCGCCGCGTCCCACGCGGCCGCGCAGCTGATGCAGCTGCGAGAGGCCGAACCGCTCCGGATGCTCGACCAGCATCACGGTCGCGTTGGCGACGTCGATGCCGACCTCGATGACCGTCGTCGCCACGAGCACATCGATCTGGCCATCGCGAAAGCGGCGCATGATCGCGTCCTTCTCCTCCGACGGCAGTCGCCCGTGCAGCAGCGCGACGCGCCGCTCGGCGAAGGCGCCAGCGGAGAGCAACTCGAACATCGTCGTCGCGGCCTTGAGGTCGGATTTCTCCGACTCCTCGATGACCGGATAGACGATGTACGCCTGCCGTCCCTTGGCGAGCTCGCGATTCACGAACGCCAGCACGCGCGAGCGCGCCGACTCGGGACGCAACGCGGTGGTGATGGGATGCCGCCCTGGCGGGCGCTCGTCGATGACGGAGAGATCGAGATCGCCATAGAGCGTTAACGCCAGCGAGCGCGGGATTGGCGTCGCGGTCATGAGCAACACGTCCGGTGACTCGCCCTTGGCGCCGAGAGCTTTGCGCTGCTCCACGCCGAATCGGTGCTGCTCGTCGACGACGGCGAGGCCGAGTCGCGCGAACGCCGTCGCTTCCTGTACCAGCGCGTGCGTCCCCACCACCAGCGCCGGCGTGGGAT
>DASSIC010000557.1:0-2745 GCA_035692325.1 Gemmatimonadaceae bacterium
GCGCATCCAGGGAGCGGTCGCCATCCCCTTCGCCGACGTCCCGGGCTTCCCCTCGGCGACCGTCGTTGGACACGCCGGCAAGTTGATCGCGGGAACGCTGGCCGGGCGCCCGGTCGTCGCCCTGGCTGGCCGCTTTCATATGTATGACGGGCACGACGCGGCGCTGGCCGGCTTTCCAGTGCGGGTGTTCCACGCCCTCGGCGTGCGAGCCCTGTTCGTGTCGAACGCGGCCGGCGGAATTCGGCGCACCTTTCGCGCGGGCGACCTCATGCTCATCCGCGACCACCTCAACCTCATGTTCCGCAACCCGCTCATTGGTGAGGTGGAACCGGGCGACGAACGATTCCCGGACATGAGCGCGCCATACGACGAAGTGTTCGCGCGCCAGCTTCGCGATCACGCCACCGCGCTTGGCATCCCGCTTCAGGAGGGGGTGTACGGCGGGCTCCTCGGCCCGACCTACGAAACGCCGGCCGAAGTGCGGATGCTCGCGACGCTGGGGGCCGATGCGGTGGGGATGTCGACCGTGCCGGAAGTGATCGTCGCCCGCGCGCTCGGGATGCGCGTGGCCGGCATCAGCTGCATCACCAACCTTGCGTCAGGCATCTCGCCGCACCCGCTGTCGCATGCCGAGGTGATCGAGACGACGACACTCGTGGCGGAGCGGTTCGAGGGGCTGGTCGAGAGATGGATCGGGGGACTGGAGTGATCCGTGATCCGTGAACCGTGAACCGTGAACCGTGAACCGTAAAGGCACACCAGACTCTGTCCGGTGTGCCTTTCTCGTCCCACGTCCCACGTCCTACGGCGTCTACCGCCTCGGCGTCGGCGACGGGGGCAGCGACCGCAGCCGCGCCTTGAAGCTCTGGTAGTTGCGCGAGTCCGTGGCGAGCGAACGGAGAATGGCCGGGCTGTACTCCGCGATCATCCGACGCGTGTCGGCGATGCGATCTTCTTCCAGCGGGTGCGTCGCGAACCAGCTCTCCACCCCCGACGGGTTCGACTGCCGTTCGTCGATCAGGATCTGGAACATCTCCGGGATCCCGTTCGGGCTGATGCCGGCACGGATCACGTTCTTCACTCCTTCTTCGTCCGCCTCGGCTTCGTCTCCGCGGCTGAACTTGGCGAACAGCGCCGTGCCGCCCACCTGGATGGCCGCCTGGCCCGCCTGGTTGTTGCACACGCTCGTGAGCACGCAGGCGAGGGTGACGCCGATGTTCGCCCCCTGCTGCTGCTGCATCTGCTTGATGGAGTGGCGCCGCACGACGTGGCCGATCTCATGGCCGAGCACGCCGGCCAGCTGATCCATCCGCTGGGTGCGCTCGATGAGCCCGCGATTCACGTAGACGTAGCCACCGGGGACGGCGAAGGCGTTCACTTCCTTGCTGTCCACGATGTAGAAGTGCCACTCCGGCAGGTCCGATCGTTCAGTGAGCCGGGCGATGGAGTCGCCGAGGACGTTGATGTATCGGTTGAGCTCCGGATCCTGAACGATCGGAAGCTGCTGGTTGATCTGGGCGGAATACTGCTGTCCCATCTCGACTTCCTGTTGCGTCGAGACTCCGCACGCCGTCATGCTTATCGCCAGCGCGAAGCCGGCCATCATTCGTCTCATGGTCCTCTCTCGTGGTCGAAGCGGTCACGCTGCACAGTCGCAAGTCCCATTCCCGCTGGCGCAAATCCTAACGTCTTGAAGCTGCTCACCTTAGCACGCGATCTCCGGCGCCGGAAAGCCCGCGAGCGCCAGGGATTGTTCGCTGCCGAGGGAGTGCGCGCCGTCGAGGAGCTGGCGCGCTCGCCCCTGGCCATCCGCGGCGTCCTCGTCGCGCCGCAGCTTGCCGACGCGCCTCGCGGCGCCGCCCTGCTCGACGCCCTGCGCCGCCATGGCACCGAGGTCGTCGAAGTTTCTGCACTCGAGTTCGCGAGCGCCGCCGAGACCGAGTCGCCGCAGGGCGTGCTTGCGGTGGCTGAGATCCCGCACCGTTCGCTCGACGATCTCGTGCTGCCAGCGAGAGCTCGTCTCGTCCTCCTCGATGCGGTTCAGGACCCGGGCAACGTGGGGACGATCGTGCGCACCGCCGCCGCGCTGGGGGCTGCTGCCGTGGTCGCTCTGCCGGGAACCGTTGACCTCTGGAACGCCAAGGTCGTCCGTAGTGCGATGGGCGCCAGCTTCACGATGCCCGCCTTCTTCTGTACCTGGGACCAGCTCGACCTGTTCCGTCGCCGCTGTTCGGTTGCCCTCTGGGGTGCCGACGCCGGCGGTTCGCCGCTCGACTCGCTCACCCCGCCAGATCGGTTGGGTCTCGTCGTCGGCAACGAAGGGGCAGGGCTCTCTCCCGAGTCGCTGGGACGCGTGGACGTGCTGGCGTCGCTGCCCATCGACAGCGCCGTCGAATCGCTCAACGTCGCCGTCGCCACGGGCATCCTTCTCTATCAGCTGCGTACGTGAATCCCTCCGTCTTCGCCACCGCATTCGCCTTTCTCGTCGGGCTGTGCGTCGGCTCGTTCCTGAACGTCTGCGTCGCCCGTTGGCCGGCGGAGCTCAGCGTCATCCGTCCACGCTCGCGCTGTCCGAACTGTGGCCACCAGCTCGCGTGGTTCGAGAACGTGCCCGTCGTGAGCTGGCTCGTGTTGCGCGCGCGCTGCCGCTGCTGTGACGAGCGCATCTCCGCCATCTATCCGCTCGGCGAGATCCTCGTCGGCGTGGTGTGGGCGCTGTGCGTGGCGCGCTGGGGGCCGACCTTC
>DASSIC010000558.1:0-2141 GCA_035692325.1 Gemmatimonadaceae bacterium
GCGCGAGGTCGAGGAGATCATCTCTGGGCTCGAGGCCGAGGCGGCACGTCCTTGAGCGACGCATGGGCAAGGTGGAAATGCCGACCGCGGGAAAGGTGAACGGGTGAATCGATACGACGTAGACGGCGGGAGGGCGTGAAGAGTCAACGTCGTTGACGTGTTTGACTCGTTCACGCTCCTTGGTCTCCACTTTTCACCGTTTCACTTGTCCCGCTTCGCAGAGCAAGGAACATCCAAGCGCTGTACTGGATAGACACAATCTGGCGAGTCGGCTCCCTCACACCACACGACCATGCGCGCCAATACCATCCTCGACACCATCGGCAGCACCCCGCACGTCCGCATCAACCGTCTCTACTCCGCCATCGCGCCCGGCGCGGAGGTGTGGGTCAAGCTCGAGCGGGCGAATCCGGGGGGGAGCATCAAGGACCGCATCGCCCTCTCCATGATCGAGGACGCCGAGCGGCGCGGGGTGATCGGGAAGGGAAGCGTCATCGTCGAGCCGACGTCGGGAAATACCGGCATCGGCCTCGCCATGGTCGCGGCGGTGAAGGGGTATCGCGCCATCCTCGTCATGCCCGACTCGATGTCCGTCGAGCGGCGGCGGCTGATGACCGCCTACGGCGCGGAGCTCGTGCTCACGCCCAAGGAGCAGGGGACGAAGGGCGCGATCGCCAAGGCGGAGGAGATCGTCGCCGCCACGCCGAAAGCGTGGATGCCGCAGCAGTTCGAGAACCCCGCCAACCTCGAGATCCATCGGAAGACGACGGCGCAGGAGATCCTGCGCGACTTCCCCGAGGGGCTCGATTACCTGATCACCGGCGTCGGCACCGGCGGGCACATCACCGCCGTGAGCGAAGTGCTCAAGAAGACGATGAAGTCGCTCAAGACCTTCGCCGTCGAGCCGGCCAAGTCCACCGTGCTGAGCGGCGGCACGCACACCCCGCACAAGATCCAGGGGATCGGCGCGGGGTTCGTTCCGGCGAACTTCCACGCCGACGTCGTGGACGGCTACGTGCAGGTCACGGAAGAGGACGCATTCACCTACGCCCAGCGCGCCGCGCGCGAAGAGGGGATCTTCCTCGGCCTCAGCTCCGGCGCCGCGCTCGCCGCGGTGGCGAAAAAGCTCCCGGAGCTCCCGCCGAAGAGTCGCGTGCTCGCCTTTTGCTACGATACGGGGGAGCGCTATCTGTCGATCGAGGGGCTGTTTTCCTGAAGGCGAACAGCCACTGACGTACCAGGTACCTGGTACTGCGTACGTGGACCTGCGGGCGAGCTCCTCTAATGCGTGATCGGCGACGTCCTCCAGCGACTGCGCCGCGGCGGAGCGTCGGCGCATTGGATTTGGTGATGTGTCGGTCCGGTTACTCCGTACCGGGTACCTAGTACTTCCGTTTTGTTCTCAAAGCCCGGAGTGCCAATGCAGTACCGTCGACTAGGAACTTCAGGTCTCTCCGTGTCAGCCATCGGCCTCGGCTGCATGGGGATGTCGGACTTCTACAGCGGGCGCGACGACGACGAATCGATCCGCACCATCCACCGCGCGCTCGACCTCGGCGTGAACTTCCTCGACACGGCCGACATGTACGGGCCGTTCACGAACGAGGAGCTCGTCGGGCGCGCGATCAAGGGTCGTCGCGACGAGGTCGTGCTCGCGACGAAGTTCGGCAACGTGCGATCGAAGGACGGCGCCTTTCTCGGCATCCGCGGCACGCCCGAGTACGTGCAGCAGGCCTGCGATGCATCACTGAAGCGCCTCGGCGTCGATCACATCGACCTGTACTATCAGCATCGCGTCGACAACACCGTGCCGATCGAGGACACGGTGGGCGCGATGGCCGAGCTGGTGAAGGCGGGGAAGGTCAAGCACCTCGGGCTCAGCGAGGCCGCGCCGGCGACGATCCGCCGCGCCGCCGCGGTGCACCCGATCGCCGCGCTGCAGACGGAGTATTCATTGTGGGAGCGCACGCCGGAGGAGGAGATCCTCCCGACGGTGCGCGAGCTCGGCATCGGCTTCGTCCCCTACAGCCCGCTCGGCCGCGGTTTCCTCACGGGTCGGTTCCGCAGCTTCGACGATCTCCCGGCCGACGACTACCGCCGCAACCAGCCACGCTTCCAGGGCGCGAACTTCCAGAAGAATC
>DASSIC010000559.1:0-3087 GCA_035692325.1 Gemmatimonadaceae bacterium
TGATGCACGAGCAGGTCGCGCTCGCGGATCACCTCGAAGATCGATCGGTCGGGATCCCGGAGCTCCGGCGGCACGCTCGCCGTGAACGGGGGATCGCGCAGCTCGGCGATGTCGAGCGACGCCAGCTCCATCAGCGCCGAGAGGTCGAGCAGATGACCCGCCTCGTCGATGTCCGCTTCGCTGAGCGAGGTGCGCGCCGGAAAGTCCGCGTCGCGCAGCTCCTCGAGCAGCAGCGCCCGCAGGTGCGCTGGCGTGTCGTCCTGTACCTCGAGGCGGATCACCTCGCCGAACCGCCGCTCGAACACCCGCTCCTCGATCGACGCGAGCAGATCGTCCGGATCCTCGAGGTTCGTGAACTCGAGATCGGAGTACCGCGTGACCCGGAACGCATACCAGCCCAGCACCTCCATCCCCGAGAACAGCGCCTCGAGGTTCTCGCCGATCACCTGCTCCAGCGGCACGAACTCGTGCGTCCGTCCCGGCACCGGCACCCAGCGCGACAGTCGCTCGGGCACCTTCACGCGCGCGAAATGCACCGAACCCTGCGCCGGATCGCTCACCTCGACCGCCAGGGAGAGTGAGAGATTCGAGACGTATGGGAAGGGATGTCCCGGGTCCACGGCCAGCGGCGTGAGCACGGGAAAGATCTGCGACTCGAAGTGCTCGTCGATCGCACGGCGCTCTCCCGGCGTCAGGTCGGCCATGCCGACCAGTCGCACGCCTCGCGGGGCGAGCTCGTCGAGCAGCATGGCCAGGCATTGACGCTGATCCGCGAGCAGCAGCGAGACCCGCTCGCGAATCGCCGCGAGCTGGTCGCTCGCGGTGAGCCCATCGGCGGTGTGATGCAGCGTCCCCGACGCGATCTGCCGGCGCAGCCCCGCGACGCGCACCATGAAGAACTCGTCGAGGTTGCTGCCGAAGATGGCGAGGAACTTCAGCCGCTCGAGCAGGGGCACACGCGGGTCCGCCGCCTCGTGCAGCACGCGCGCGTTGAACGCGAGCCAGCTCAGCTCACGGTTCAGGTAGAGCGGCGGCGGACCTTCGTCGTGCATCCTCTCCTTCGCGTGACGGGCCTACTGCGGAATCTGGAGCGAAGCGAGTCGCGTGGCGAGCGCCGACCGCATCGCCTCGGGGAGTGGGGCGTAATCGAGGGGCGCCGCCATGGCCTGGCCGTCCATGAGGGCCCAGCGCAGGAAGTCGACCACCTTCTTCCCCTTGGCCGCATCCGTCTGCTTCTGGTAGACGATGATCCAGGTGAACGAGGCGATCGGGTACACCCCCTTGCCCGGTGCATCGACGATGGAGACGCGGTAGTCCGTGTTGGCCGGCAGCGTCGCGGCCGCACCGGCGGCGGCAGCCGTGACCGACGCGATCGACGGCGCCACGTACTCGCCCCCGGCGTTGGCCAGCATCGCCGTCGCCAGCTTGTTCTGCGTGGCATACGCCAGCTCGGCATAGCCGATGGCGCCCGGCGTCTGCTTCACCTGTCCCGCGACACCTTCATTGCCCTTCGCGCCGAGTCCGGCGGGCCACTGCACTTCCTTCCCCTTCCCGGGCTTCGCCGCCCACGCGGGACTGACCTTCGCGAGATAGTCGGTGAAGACGTAGCTCGTCCCCGACCCATCGGAACGATGCACGACGAGGATGTCCGACGCCGGCAGCGTGAGGCCCGGGTTCAGCGCGGCGATGCGCGCGTCGTTCCAGCGGGTGATCTGACCCTGGTAGATCGCCGCGACCGTCTCGCCGTTCAGCTTCAGCGGCTGCGCGAGCTGCGGCAGGTTGTAGATCAGCACCACCGCACCGAGCACAGTGGGGAAGTGCATGATCGCCCCGCCCTTCGCCTTCGCCAGCTCGGCGTCGCTCATCGGGGCGTCGGTCGCCCCGAAGTCCACCGTCTGCTCGGACAGTTGGCGGATGCCGCCGCCGGAGCCGATCGACTGGTAGTTGATCTTCACGCCGGTCTTCGCGGCGTAGTCCGAGAACCACTTGCTGTAGATCGGATAGGGAAAGGTCGCGCCGGCACCGGTCAGGTCTGCGCCCGACGAGGATGACTGCGCGGGAGCGGCGCTGTCCGAGGTCTTCTTGCCACCGTCGCCGCAGGCGGCGAGGAGCGAGACGGACAGCAGGGCGACGAGTGTACGGGTCATTGTGCGTCACTGGGCTGAGGTGGTGAGTGAAAGATCACTCGCCCGGCCGGCCAATTCAGCCCGGACGGCGCACCGTGACGCAATCGCGACAATCCCCCGCCGGACTCAGGGCAGCTTCACGAACATCGCGAGAATCCAGTAGGCCACGGCGGCCATGGCCGCCGACGCGGGAATCGTGAGGATCCAGGCCCACACGATGCGGCCGGCGATCCCCCAGCGCACCGCGGACAGCCGGTTCGTCGCCCCGACGCCGACGATCGAGCCCGTGATCGTGTGCGTGGTGCTCACCGGAATTCCCCAGTGCGTGGCGAGCTGGATCGCGATGGCGCCCCCCGTCTCCGCCGCGAAACCGCCGATGGGACGCAGCTTGGTGATCCGCGAGCCCATCGTGTGCACGATCCGCCATCCGCCGAACAGGGTGCCGAGGGAGATCATCGAGTAGGCGCCGATCTCGACCCAGTAGGGAATCGTCTTGAAGTCCGCGACGTAGAGGTGCCGCAGCAACCCCGTCTCGTTGACGAAATACGCCTTGCTCGCCACGAGGAGGCCAAGGATGATGCCCATCGTTTTCTGCGCATCGTTGCCGCCGTGCGAGTACGACAGCAGGGCGGAGCTGAGCAGCTGCGCCGGCCGGAATACGCGATCGGCGCGCCCCGCGCTCATCCGCTTGAAGAGCCAGTAGCAGGACACCATCAACGCGAACCCCGCGATGAATCCGACCAGCGGCGAGATCACGATGAACGAAAGCGTCTGGATCCACTTCGTCCCCCACAGGATCGCCTTGCCCCCCGCTTTCGCCACCGCTGCACCGGCATAACCGCCGATCAGCGCGTGCGAGGAGCTCGACGGGATACCGTACGCCCAGGTGATGATGTTCCAGACGATCGCGCCCAGCAGCGCACCGAGGATCACGTTCGGATCCACGATGCTCTGCTCGATC
>DASSIC010000560.1:0-2543 GCA_035692325.1 Gemmatimonadaceae bacterium
CCCACGGTGTTCGTGCGAGCCGACACCGCCGCGCTGCATCGTACGCTCGATTCGCTCGCCGGGGCACACCGCGGCGTAGTGGGCTACACCGTGCATGACGTCGACACGGGCGAACGGCTGGAGCGCCGCGGCGACGAGACCTTCCCCACGGCGAGCCTGATCAAGGTGCCCGTGCTCGTCACCGTGTTCGATCTGGTCGAGCAGAAGAAGCTGTCGCTCGACGATCCGCTCACGGTGCTGAAGATCGACAAGGTGCCCGGCTCGGGGCAGCTCCAGTTCCTCCACGACAACGCGACGGTCACGGTGCGCGACGCGGCGTGGCTGATGATCACGCTCAGCGACAACACGGCCACCAACCTGCTCCTCGACCGCATCATCATCCGCCGCGTCTGGGACAAGATGGAGAAGCTCGGCCTCCCCCACACGAAGGTTCACTCGAAGACCTTCCTGCGGAACAGCAGCGTGGCGATGGACAGCTCCGTGAAGTACGGCCTCGGCGTCACGACGCCGAACGAGATGGCTCGGCTGTTCGTCCTGCTCGCCCAGGGCAAGGCGGTGAGCCCGGCGGCCGACAGCACGATGCTCGACATGCTGGCGCACAACGAGGACTACTCCAAGCTGCAGCGGTACGTCGATGGTCTGGAGGTGCCGCACAAGACGGGCGATACCGATCAGGTGCGCACCGAGTGCGCGCTCTTTCCGCTCCAGTCGCGGGTCGTGGCGTGCGTGCTGACGAAGGAGAACGAGGACAAGCGCTACGTGATCGACAACGAGGCGCAGGCGATGATGGCGCGCATGGGCGATGCGATCGTGCGTGCCTGGCCTCGCCGCCCGGCCCCGCCGACGGCACCATGAATCGTCAGCACCGGCAAGCCGCGGCACGCACTATGCGCTCTGACGGGCACGCGGGTAGAGATGCAGGAAGGGAGGGACCCGTGAGTGTTCGTGGTGGTGGGGACCACCACGCGGCGCGCCGAAGCGCGGACGGCTAGCTTGACGGCCATGTCCGCGCTTCGTGTTTTACCCCTCGTCGCGCGCGCGCTCGCCGCGGGCCGGCCGGTCGTCGCCCTGGAGAGCTCCGTGCTCGCCCAGGGCCTGCCGATCCCGGCCAATCGGGAGGCGGCCGAGCGGATGACCGGGGCCGTGGAGCGCGCCGGTGCCACGCCAGCCGTCACCGCCGTCGTGCGAGGCCAGTGCACGCTCGGGCTTGCATCGGACGAGCTGGAGCGCTTTCTCGCCCGTGAGGGGGTCAGGAAGGTCGCTGCGCGCGATCTCGCCGTGGCAAGCGCCCAAGGAGCCGATGGTGCCACGACGGTGTCGGCATCGTTGTGTATTGCTGGCGCTAAGAACGTATCCGTTTTCGCCACCGGGGGCATCGGTGGGGTTCATCGCGACGCGCCGTACGACGAGTCCGGCGACCTGTCGGAGCTCGCGCGAACACCGATGATCGTGGTCTGTGCCGGCGCGAAATCGATTCTCGACCTCCCGGCTACGCTCGAGCGGCTCGAGACTCTGGGCGTCCTCGTCGTTGGCTACCGCACGGACGAGCTACCGGGCTTCTTCACCCGCAGCACCGGACTGCGACTGACCGCGCGTGTCGACAGTCCGGACGAGCTCGCCAAGATATACCTTGCCTCGCGGGCACTAAAACGAACGCAGGCCACGCTCGTCGTACAAGCGCCCCCCGCGGATGTCGCACTGCCGCCGGACCTCGTGGACGACGCCGTCACGACGGCGCTCGGCGAGGCGAGACGGAGCGGCATTCGGGGGGCGGCGGTCACGCCGTACCTGCTCGCCGCCGTCGAGCGTGCGACGAACGGGCGATCGTTACGCACGAACCTCGGATTGCTGGAGGAGAACGCCGCGCTCGCGGGTGCGATCGCGGTGGCACTGTCGAAGGGTGATGACGCGTAGTGATGGTAGCGGCCCGCCCTCTGCACTTTTTTTCCGCCGAACGAGGTGTCAAGCCGTTGAACTTGTCGCGCACCGAATGGTACAATAGGGCAACCCTCACGAGCTGGAGGCTTTGGTAGACATGGCCACTCCGTTCCTGAGCTCCGAAGAGTACGACGAGCGCGCCCATCAGCTGTACAACGAAGGCCAGTACGACGACGCCCTCGCCGTGCTGCGCGAAGGGCTCACGCTCTACCCGAACTCGGTCGAGCTGCACATCGGTGTGGGATATGCCCGCCTCGCGCGCGAGGAGTTCGCCTGGGCGCGCCGCAGCTTCGAGGAGGCGCTCGTACTCGAGCCCGAGCACGAGGACGCGCTCGCGGGGCTCGGCGAGACGCTCCTCAAGTTCGGCCTCGAGGAGGCCGGCCTGCGCTGTTTTCGCCGGACGCTGGAGCTGGGATACGCCGACGACCTTGATCTGATGCTCCAGATCGGGCGCGCCATCTTCCGCGAGGCCTCGTCGCGCGACCGTCGCGAACTGTTTGGCGGGGCGCTCGAATTCTTCGAGGTCGCCGTCCAGCAGGCCCCGGACAGTGCGGAAGCGATCGCCTGCGTCGGCTATGCGCAGCACCGCCTGGGTGACGATGACG
>DASSIC010000561.1:0-3972 GCA_035692325.1 Gemmatimonadaceae bacterium
GCGATCGCCGCGCCGATGCCGATGGGCGCGAAGCTCATCACGATGTCGACGAACCTGAACATCACCGCGCTCAGGCTCTCGCACAGGGCGAGCATGAACGCTCGCGCCGGCGCGGGCGCTCGCGTGAGCGCCACGGCGAAGACGATGGCGAAGAAGACGATCTGCAGCACGTCGTTCTTTGCCGCCGCCTCGATCACGCTCTGCGGCACCACGTGCTCGATGACGCCGGAAAAGGTGGGGCGGGCCTGCGCGAGCTCGCTGCCGACGTCGGTGGCGGCCGCGGCGAGATTCACGCCGACACCCGGCTTCACGACGTTCACCGCCAGCAGGCCGACGACGAGCGCCAGCGTGGTGACGACCTCGAAGTAGATGAGCGAGCGAATGGCCAGCCGGCCGACGCGCTTCAGGTCGCCGTCATGCCCCGCGATGCCGACGACGAGCGTGGCGAACAGCAGCGGCGCGATCAACGACTTGATCATGCGCAGGAAGACCGCCGACAGCACGTTCAGATCGGACGCCTGGAATCCCGACCGGCCAGCGGGATGGTCGGGAAAGAGGTAGCCGAGCGCGAGCCCGAGGGCCATGGCGAGCACGACCCACCGTGCGGAGCTGGACCGCCGAGCTGGGAGTGACATGTCGTGGATACGCGAACGTCCACGACCGACCGGACATGCGGCGTATGCGCCGTGACGGCGCACGGCGTAATATGTGGAGTCTCACACCCCGCTTCGAACGATGAGCGTCACGGCCGGCATCATCCTGCTCTACTGCGTGGCGACCGTCATCGCCATCGCCTCGCAGCGCATGCGCGTGCCGTACACCGCGGCGCTGCTGCTCACCGGTGTCGCACTCGGCGGGCTCCATGTCGTCGCGCTGCCGCATCTCACGAAGGAGCTGTTGTTCGCGCTCTTCCTGCCGGGACTTCTCTTCGAGGCGGCGTATCATCTGGAGGTGCGCGAGCTGCGTGAGAACGCGTGGGCGATCGGCGCGCTGGCGGTGCCCGGAGTCGCCGCCGCGATCGCGCTGACGGCAGCTCTTCTCGTCGGGGGCGCGGCGCTGCTGGGACATGGCGCATCGGTCGGTTGGACGACGGCGCTCATCTTCGGCGGGGTCATCGCGGCGACGGACCCGGTGGCGGTGACGGCGCTCTTCCGCGAGGTTGCCGCGCCACGTCGGCTGCACGTGCTCGTGGAGAGCGAGAGCCTGCTGAACGACGGCACCTCGATCGTGTTCCTCACGCTGATGCTCGCCTACTTCGCCGGCGAGACGCCGACGGCGGCCGGGCTCGTGATCGACTTCTTCCGGATCGCGGGGGGCGGCGCGCTGGTGGGACTGGTGATCGGCGCCGCTGTGTCGCATATCCGCACGCGGCTGAACGACGCGGCGATCGAGATCACGCTCACGACGATCGCCGCGTATGGGGCGTTCGTGCTCGCCGAGCAGCTCCACTGCTCCGGAGTGATCGCCACCGTGGTGGCGGGGGTCGTGTGCGGACACACGGGGCGGCATCACACGATGACCGCGGGCACGCGACAGGCGGTGGACAGCTTCTGGGAGTGGCTGGCGTTCGTCCTCAACTCCGCCGTCTTCCTGCTGCTCGGCGCCGAGCTGTCGGGAAGTCTCCTGCTGCGCGAGTGGCCGCTCGTGCTCCTTGGCGCCGTGGCGGCCCTCGGCGCGCGCGCCCTCGTGGTGGGGGCGGTGGGGCTGCTGCTGCGCCGCACGACGGAGCGGCTGCCGCGTGCGTGGCGTGTCGTGCTCGTGTGGGGTGGACTGCGCGGCGCATTGTCGCTCGTGCTGGCACTCGCGCTTCCCGAGAGTGCCGGGAGCCGCCCGCTCATCATCGCGCTCACCGCCGGCACCGTCATGCTCTCGCTCGTCGGCCAGGGCGCGACGATGGCGATCGTGCTACGGCGGCTCGGCGTCGCTGGAACCACCGAGCCGCCGCAGGCCGCCGCGGCCTGACGCGCAGCGTCAGGGCTACTTCACGTGGGCGCGCTGGACGTGAATTCCAGCCGCATCGCGCGTCCCCATGTACACCACGCCGCCCGCGCCGAAGCCGACGATCACCGAGGTGCTCGGCACGAGCACGCGGTCGACGAGCTTGCCGGAGCGATCGATCACTTCGTAGACGACGCCGGCCGTCGGCTTGGTGGGAATAGTGCGAACCCAGATGTTGCCGTCGGCGTCGGCGCGCACGGCGCCGGGGCCGAACACCGGCTTGTAGTCGGGCAGCTCCGACGGTGAGATGAACGTGAGGGGCGGGAGCTGAGCGCCGGCGGGCGGTCCGCCCATGACGATCTGCTCGCGTGTGCCACCCGCCGCACCTGGCGGTGGGCCGCCCGGTCCCGAGCGGTCCTCCATCCGGATCACCATCTGTCCGCCCCCGCCCATCCCGCCACCCATGCCGAAGCCGGCGTTCGCGCCGCCGGGCGCGCCACCAGCGGCGCGTGCACGCGTCATCGCCGCCTTCGTGGAATCGATGAATGCCGCCTTGTCCTCGTCGGTGAGCCGCTGCCAGTCGTAGGGCAGCTTCTCTCCCTTCGTCGCGGCGCCATCGGCCGACACGAACTCGACGCGATAGTCCCGCCCGCGCACGATGGCGATGGAGCCGTCGGCCAACACGACCCATTCGTCGACGACGGGCAGCGGATTGATGTACGACGTCATGCGGACGCCGGTCGAGTCGCGCTCGATGTTCATCTTGGGACGGTAGACCTTGAAGAAGGCCGCCGTATCCAGCTTGCGAGAGGCGAGATCGAAGCGAAGGATCGCCTCGCTGTCGGGCAGCACCGGCGGCGTGCCGGCGGCCGGTCCACCCGGACCGAAGTTCGGCCGCGAGAACCCGCGATAGACGAGCCGACCCTTTGCGTCGAAGCCGGGGGAGCCCATCGGGCCGCCGGTGAGGAACATGACGTCGTTGGGTCTCGGCGCCGCCATGACGCGCGCGATCTTGCCGGCGGGATCGATGACGAGCATCGACAGCGAGGCCGGATCGACGAACAGCGTGGAGTCGCCGCGGTAGGCGATCAGCCCACCGGGGCGCGGACCGTACGCGTTCGCCGTGCTGCTCGTGGAATCCGCCACGACGCCGATGACCTTGAGCGTCGAATCCATCAGCACCACGCGCCGGCCGGCCTGGTCGTTCACGAGCACGTTGCCGTTGGCGAGCTGCCTGACGGCGGCGAGCGAGCGGACGGTCTCGGTGCTGGTGGCGGTGGGAGCAGGGAGTGGACGAACGGCGAGCTTCGTCGTGGTTTGCGCACCGAGGGGGGCGGCGACTAGCAGCAGGATCGGATATCTCACAGGGGCCTCGTGATGGGACAACTACCAACTGATGTACCTGGTACTTCAGTATGAGGTACCGGGACCGGCGTACGGGCCACGCTAAATCGGAGCTGGACTTGAAGCCGATTCCGACAACTACCACCGACGTACCTGGTACGTGGTACGAAGTACCGGGACCGACGTGCGGGCCACGCTAAATCGAGCTGGACATGAACCGGATTCCAGCAACTACCACCGAAGTACCTGGTACCTGGTACGAAGTACCTCGTACTTGGTACGAAGTACCTGCACCGACGTGCGGGTCATGCTAACTCGCGGCATCCCGATGCAGATGCATCGGATCATTGGACTGACTGGCTGATTGGTCCAGGTACCCTGTACCTGGTACCAAGTACGTCACTGGTAGTGTCGGACGGCTCACGGCCCACGGATGATGACCCGCTGCTCGCCACCCCCGCCCCCCATCATCATCCCCGGCATGAACACCCCGCCACCCGTGTTGCCGGCGGTGCCGCTGCGGATGCCGGCAAGGTACCGGGTGTCGAGATGGCTGGCGACCCGCGCCGGCAGCTTCCGCTTCTGGTCGGCGGTCAGCAGGTCGCTGATCGTCGGCGCGAGGGCGATGAGCATGTCGACGCTCGCTTCGCGGGCGCGCTTGTACCTGCCGTATGCTTCGCCCTGATCGTA
>DASSIC010000562.1:0-8881 GCA_035692325.1 Gemmatimonadaceae bacterium
GTCTCGCTGAGACTGCCCCCGATGTCGTTCGAGACGCGAGACCTCCGCCTGCTGCCCCTTCCAAATCCGCGCAGCGCTCGCCACACTGCGAACGCATGCCACCCATCCCCCCTCCGCGCGCCGACGGCTTCACCTCCACCACGCCGGTACCGCTGTACTGGGCCGAGTACGGCGATCCCGCCGCGCCCCCTGTGCTGCTGCTGCACGGCGGGCCTGGTGCGAGTCACGAGTATCTGCTCCCGCAGATGCTCGAGCTGGCGTCGGAGCACCGGCTCGTCTGCTACGACCAGCGCGGCGGCGGACGCTCGCGCCACGACACCGACCGCGCAACGATCGGGTGGCGCGACCAGGTCGCCGACGTGGAACGCGTGGCCCTCGAGCTGAGCGTCACCCCTCTGCACATCGTCGGGTACTCGTGGGGCGGGCTTCTGGCGATGCTCTACGCCATCGAGGCAGCGGCGGGACGCGTCGCCACGGCGCCGGCGAGCCTCGCGCTGCTCGATCCGGCACCAATCGATCGGCACTACCGCGACAGCTTCGAAGCCGAATTCGCGCGGCGTCAGTCAGGGCCCGCCGTGGCGGCATTGCGCGAGGAGCTGCAGCGCTCCGGGCTCAAGGAGCGCGATCCAGAGGCGTTTCGGCAGCGCGCCTTCGAGGTGAGCGTCGCCGGCTATTTCGCCGCTCCGCAACGCGCCCGCGATCTCACGCCCTTCCGGGTGACGGGCCGCGTGCAGCAGTCCATCTGGCAGTCGCTCGGTGAATACGACATACTCCCCGCGCTCCAGAGCGTCCGGCTGCCGTCGTTCGTCGTTCACGGACGCGAGGACCCTATCCCGTTCGCGTCCTCGCAGGCGGCGGCGCGTGCCCTCGGGACGGAGTGCATCGTCCTGCATGACTGCGGGCACGTGCCGTACGTCGAGCAGCCTACCCAGCTCTTTCCGCCACTGCTCGCGTTCCTGCGCGAACGGAGTGGCTCAACCCACAGCCTTCGGTAACCGATTCGTGGCCGACGAGATCGTGCAGCCGCACATCGCATCGCTCGAGTACGACGGACGCCGCTTCAACGTGTCCTGCCGCATCGCCTTCGACGGCATCGAATACGTCGGGCGGCTCTGGTTCGCCGACGAGAGCTGGGACGACGGCGGGCTCCCGGACCGGGGCGCGTTGCCCGGACGAACGCGCGAGGAAGTGATCGGCTTCGCGCGCCGGCTCACCCAGCAGGACCTGATGCTCCGCTACCGTCGCGCCCTGGCGGAAAAGCGGCGCTTCACGGGGCTGCGCAGGGCGACCGACGAGATCCTGAGCAAGATCCGCTACCTGAACCAGGTGGCGATCTCGATGCGCGCCGGCCTGCTCGACACCGACGGCGCCGCGGCCGAGATCGACCTCACGGAGCGCCAGCTCCACGAGATCGTCGAGCGGCTGAAGACGCACGCGGGCGTGGAGGGGTAGGCCCGGCCCCTCCGGGCTATTTTCCGAGCATGGACCCCCGCTCCGCCGCGCACGTGCTCTCGCAGATCGCGGCCTACCTCGAGCTACGCGGCGAGAGCCGTTTCCGGATCCGCGCCTACGAGCAGGCGGCAGCCGCGCTCGTGACGCTGGAGACCGACGACCTGGCGGCGCTCGACCGTGCGGGCACACTCGAGAAGACGCGCGGGATCGGCCCGGCGACGCTCTCCGTCGTGCGCGATCTCATCGAGACGGGAGAGTCGCGCTACCTCGAGCGCCTGCGCGCCGACACGCCGGCCGGCCTGATCGATCTGCTTCGTGTACCCGGACTCGCGGCGCCCCGCATCCACCTGCTGCACGAAGCGCTCGACATCGATTCCGTCGATGCGCTGGAAGTGGCGGCGCGTGATGGACGGCTCGCGAAGCTCAAGGGCTTCGGTCCCAAGACGGCCCAGAAGCTCCTCCGCGGCATCGAGTTCTATCGGTCGTCGGGTGCGCGCGTGCTGCACCATCGCGGCATCGTGCAGGCGCGTGCCCTCCTCGCCATGGTGCGCGCACATCCCGAGGTCGTTCACGCGGAGGTCGCCGGTTCGGTGCGCCGCCATGGCGAGACGATCGGCAACACGGACATCGTCGCCGCCTGTCGCGTCGATCCGCGCAGCGTCGCCGCGTCGTTCGCCCGCGCGCCCGGCGTGCGCGCCGTCGCACGCGAGGGCACGTCGTCGCCGGCGATCACCTACGTCGACGGAACGCGCCTCGACCTGCACTGCGTGCGCGAGGCCGACTTCGGCGTCGCCTGGTGGCGTGCCACGGGCTCCGCCGCGCACGTCGTCGCCGTGACGGCGCGCCTGCG
This sequence comes from Gemmatimonadaceae bacterium, assembly GCA_035692325.1. Taxonomy (GTDB): domain Bacteria; phylum Gemmatimonadota; class Gemmatimonadetes; order Gemmatimonadales; family Gemmatimonadaceae; genus AG11. The sequence continues at coordinate 2,303 of DASSIC010000562.1, forward strand.
CGAACGCGGGCTGAAGCTCGACGGTGACGTCGTGCGCGACGCGAGCGGCGCGGCGATCCCGATTGCCGACGAGCCCGAGCTCTATGCGCGCGCCGGGCTCGCGCCGGTGCCGCCGGAGATGCGCGAGGCGCACGGCGAGATCGACCGCGCCGCTTCCGGTCCCATCCCCGAGCTGCTCACCCTCGCCGACATCCAGGGCGCGCTGCACTGCCACTCCGATTGGTCCGACGGCAAGGCGACGATCACCGAGATGGCTGACGCGTCGCGCGCGCGCGGCTGGCGCTACGTCGGCATCACCGATCATTCGCAGTCGGCCTTCTACGCCGGCGGCATGTCGCGCGACAAGGTGCTCATGCAGCACGACGAGATCGACGCATTGAACGCCGCCGCGACGGACGGCTTTCGCATCCTCAAGGGGATCGAGGCGGACATCCTCGCCGACGGCGCGATCGACTACGACGACGCGCTCCTCGACCGGTTCGACTTCGTCGTGGGCTCGGTGCACTCGCGCTTCGCGATGGACGAGCGCGCGATGACCGAGCGCGTGCTCCGCGCGCTCGACGATCCGCACCTCACCGTCCTCGGCCACCCGACCGGCCGGCTCCTCCTTTCACGCGACGCGTACGCGATCGACATGCGCGCCGTGCTGGAGAAGGCGGGCGACCGGGGTGTCGCGGTGGAGATCAACGCCGATCCACATCGGCTGGATCTGGACTGGCGGCACATCCCCGCGGCACGCTCGTACGGCGTGACCTTCGAGATCGGCCCCGACGCACACTCCACGGGAGGGCTGGACAACATGGGGTTCGGCGTCGGGATCGCTCGCAAGGGAGGGATCGCCCGGGATGAGGTGCTCAATGCACGCTCGGCCGAGGACGTCATCACGTTCGCGAAGGCACGCCGATGAAGAAGCCAGTGAAGACGGGAAAGCAGGCGAAGGCCAGGGCGCCGAAGCGGCCACGCGGAGCGGCCTTGCGCGCACATGCCAGCGTGGTGCTCGACCGACTGCTCGCCACCTATCCCGACGCCCACTGCGCGCTCGATTTCACGAATGCGTTCGAGCTGCTGTGCGCCACCATCCTGAGCGCACAATGCACCGACAAGCGGGTGAACATGGTCACCCCCGCGCTGTTCGCCCGCTATCCCGATGCGGCGGCGCTGGCCGCCGCCAATCCCGAGGAGCTCGAGGAGATCATCCGGAGCACGGGGTTCTTCCGCAGCAAGGCGAAGAGCCTGATCGGCATGGCGACGGGGTTGATGGATCGGCATGGCGGCGAGGTGCCGGCCGACATGGACGCCCTCACCGCGCTCCCCGGCGTGGGGCGAAAGACGGCGAACGTCATCCTGGGGAATGCCTTCGGCCGGAACGACGGGATCGTGGTGGACACGCACGTGACGCGACTGAGCAACCGGCTCGCGTTCACGACGGAAGGGGACGCGGTGAAGATCGAGCAGGCGCTCCTGCCCCTCTTTCCGCAGGAGCGCTGGACGATCCTCTCACACCTCCTGATCGAGCATGGCCGGCAGGTGTGCGACGCCCGCAAGCCACGATGTGGCGAATGCGTGCTCTCGGACGTCTGTCCTTCGGCGCAGGTCTGAGCGCCGCTTCTCCCTCCGTTTTCCCATCTCCACCGATGACTCGACTCCCCTTGCGCGCCTCGGCGCGCCTGCTCGCGTGTGTCCTGACGTCGCTCGCCGCCGCGGCCTGCGCGTCGAATCCCGACCCCGACATGGTGCCGGACCAGCCGGTGCGCATCGCCACCCCCTCGGCGCCGATCAAGTACGGCGACTGCGTCGAGGCGCGCCGCCGGGCGGCCGAACAGGCGAACCTGCCGGTAGACCGGCTCCCCTCACCGCGGCGGCTCGTCCCTTCCCCACTCCCGGGGAAGTCGATGCCCGAGGAAGTGCGCACGGCCAAGTTCAACGCCGTGAAGATCACTGTTCTGGTGGACACGCTGGGCCGGGCCGACATGCGGACCTTCGAGGTGGTGCGGAGCACCCATCCGTGGCTCGCCTCGAGCGTGAAGAGCGCCGTGGCCAAGTGGAAGTTCGAGCCGGCTCAGCTGGCCGGATGCAAGGTCGCGCGTGTATTCGAGTGGGGCGCCACCTCAGGCACGCGCTCGCGGGCCTGAGCCAGCTTCAGGAGCGCCCCTCGCGGGGGGCGCTCCATTATTATTTCCGGATACCCGTTCGGAGATTCCCATGAAGACTGCCACCTTCGAGACCAACCGCGGCACCATCACCGCGGAGCTCTACGAGAAGGACGCGCCCAAGACCGTCGAGAATTTCGAGAAGCTCGCCAACTCGGGATTCTATGATGGCGTGAAGTTCCACCGCGTCATCCCCGACTTCGTCGTGCAGGGCGGCGATCCGCTCTCGAAGGATCTCCCCGAGGGTGATCCGCGCGTCGGCACGGGGGGACCGGGCTGGAAGATCAAGTGCGAGACGGCGGGCAATCCGCGCAAGCACGAGGTCGGCTCGCTCTCGATGGCGCATGCCGGCAAGGACACCGGCGGCAGCCAGTTCTTCATGGTCCTCTCCGAGGACAACACGCGGCACCTGAACGGCGTGCACACGGTGTTCGGCAAAATCACCGGAGGCCTCGACACGATGAAGCAGATCAAGAAGAACGACGTCATGACCAAGGTACGGGTCTCGTGAGCGCCCCCCAGCCAGGCGACAAGTCCGCGGCCTTCACCGGCCTGATCCTCGGCGCGATCACGATCTTCGTCATCGTGTTCGCGATCGTGCGGATGACGAACGCGAAGTACGCGGGACATGCCGAGGGCGGAGAGGCGCCCGCGGCGGCGACGACGCACTGACGTCGTCCCGAGCGCAGCGAGGGACCTGCACGTGCGGGTCTCTCGCTGCGCTCAGGACGACATGAGCGCCCGCAGGTACCGCTCCGGCGCATTCAGGAATTCGCGCGTCAGCACCACATGGTCCAGCTCCGCGTACGGCACCGCTTCGGCAGGCGCTCGGTCGAAGCTGTAGATCGTCGCGCCAGGAAAGGCCAGCAGGATCGGTGAGTGCGTGGCGATGATGAACTGCGCTCCCTCGTCCAGCATCCCCTGCATCATCGCGAGCAGGGCGAGTTGACTCTGCGGGCTGAGTGGCGCTTCGGGCTCGTCCAGCAGATAGAGGCCGCCCGGCACGAAGCGCGACTGAAAGAGCCGCAGGAAGCTCTGCCCGTGCGAGTTCGCGTCGAGATCGACGCCGTAGCGACGCTCCATTTCCGCGAGCGACGCGTACGCGGGCCCCATCGCCAGTCTCTTCGCGTAGTCCGAGCGATCGGCGTACTCGACCTCGAGCTGTGCGATGCGCGCGAGAAACTCGCTCCGCATCGCCGACAGCCGCTTGGCGAAACCGAAGAAGTCCTCGGCGCGGAGAAAGAATCCGCGTGGCGTCTTGCGCGACCAGACGAGCCGCAGCGCGCCGGCCAGCTCGCGCTGCGCGCCGAGCGTGCTGTCGGCGTCGAGGTCGGCGCTCCCCACGGCGGGGAGGCCGGCCGCCGCGGCGATCCCCTCCAGCAGGGTGGACTTCCCCGAGCCATTCTCGCCGACGAAGAAGGTCACGTTGGAATCGAAGGACAACCGTTCCAGCGACCTGATGACCGGCACGCTGAAGGGAAAGCGCGTGTCGTCCCCGATCGGGGCGCGCCGCTGTACCTCGCGGAGGAAGGGCGCGGTGCCACCGTGCGCCGGCGCCGCGCCGGCGGTATTCTCCTGAGTGGGGCGACGCGGACGCATCCCGAATGCTGAACCGACGCACCAATCCACGCAATCCACCCCTCAGGTCACCGCTCCGTATGCTTCCCAGCCGCGACGACGCCCTCGCCCTGATGCACGAGTACACCGCCAGCGATTCGCTGCGGAAGCACATGCTCGCCGTGGAAGCGGCCATGCGCGCCTACGCCGAGCGCGATGGCGGCGACGTGGAGCGCTGGGGGCTGACGGGGTTGATCCACGACTTCGACTACGAGCGCTTCCCCAACGATGCGCACTCGCCGACCGAGGAGCATCCGAGCGAGGGAGTGCGCATCCTTCGCGCACACGGCTGGCCCGAGGACATTCTCCAGGCCATCCTCGGCCACGCGCTCTACTGCAACGTCCCGCGCACGACGCCGATGGCGAAGACACTGTTCGCCGTCGACGAGCTCACGGGCCTCATCACCGCCACCGCGCTCGTGAAGCCGACGAAGAGCGTCCACGACGTGGAGGCGAAGTCCGTGCGCAAGAAGATGAAGGACAAGGCATTCGCGCGGGGCGTCAGCCGGGAGGACGTGATCGCCGGGGCGGCGGAGCTGGGTGTGGACCTCGACGAGCACATCGCCTTCGTCATCGCCGCCATGCAGCGCTCGGCCGACGCCATTGGCCTGGCCGGCACGCCGGTCGCGGGGTAGCAGCACATCATGGTGCGTCACCGTTCAACAGTCCGGACCCGGGCTCCGTAATTGGGATGACGTTCTCTCAACGGGGTCATGCTCGCGACTGCCGCGCAATCCAGGCCGCTGTTCATGCCGACGCCCGCTGAGGGGGCGGCGGCGGAGCGCGCGATCGTCGTCGCGGCGCAACGTGGGGCCGACGACGCCTTTTCGGCGCTCGTGCGGATCCACCAGCGGCGGGCATACGCCATCGTGCGGGCGATCGTGCTCTCACACGAGGACGCCGAGGATGCGGTACAGGAGGGGTTCCTGCACGCGCATCGGGCGCTCGACCGGTTTCGTCCCGACCAGCCGTTCGGGGCGTGGCTGTACCGCATCATGGCCAACGCCGCGCTCGATCTCGTTCGGCGGCGGAAGGTCCGTGACGCGGACGAGCTCCCGGAGTCCATTCCGATGCCGTTCCGCGATCCGGCGGAATCGGGAGAGCTGCGGGAACGGCTGCAGGAGGCGTTGACGCATCTGACCACTCGCCAGCGCGCGGTGATCGTGATGCACGACGTGGAAGGATTCACCCATGGGGAGATCGGGCGGACGCTCGGCATCCCCGAAGGCACCGCTCGATCCGATCTTCACCATGCCCGCGCCGCGCTGCGGCGGCTTCTGCAGGATATCCGGAGCACACCATGACGAATGACCGCTGGACGTCTGGGGACGCCGAGCTGACGAACGCACTCCGCGCGCTGTATGCGGCGCCCGCGGAGGAGCGCTACTGGGACGCGCTCGAGGCGCGGATCCTCGCGCACGTGGCGCGTGGAGACGAGGGCGCGATGTGGTGGGGCGAGTTGATCGAGATGGTACGGCCCGGGCTGGTCGCCGCCGCCGCGCTCATTCTCGCCGCCACTCTGGCGATGGTTCGCTCGCAGCAGCTCGAGGCCCGCAGCGCGTACGCGAGCGTGATCTCGGCGCCGTCGACGCTCGAGGCCCCGTCGCGCGGCGCGTCGGTGGGCGATGGCGACGTCGCCATCCACTATCTCCTCTCCCGGTAGACTCGCGATGGAACGACCCAAGCAGCAGGCGCTCGCCTTCCTTCTCGGCGCCGTTCTCGTCGGGGGGGTCGTCGGCTTCTCGGCCGACCGCGTCTTCCGTCGCGACGACACGTCGATCACGGCGAAGCGCAAGGCGATGTACGACGACCTCGAGATGGCGCCGGCGCAGCGCGCCGCGATGGACTCGCTGTTCGACGCCCGCAACTGCAAGTACGACGCGATCTTCCGTCCCATCCAGCCCGCGCTCGACAGCCTGAAGCTGGAGACACGCGCCCGCATGGACGCGATTCTCACCGCCGAGCAGCGCGTGCGGCTGGAAGCGCGCCGCCGCGAGGACGACGCGCGTCACGACGCCGAACGACAGCGCATCCAGGCCGCCTGTCGCAGCTAGCGGCAGCTACGGCCAGCCGATGACGTCGACTCCTGCTCCGCGCGCCACGTCCATCGCCTCGACGACGGCGTCATAGCGGAGGCGCCGGTCGGCCTTCACGAACAGCACCTTCTCCCGACGCGCCGCGTAGATGGTGCGGAGCCGGGCCGCGAGCTCTCCCGGCGCCACCGGCGACTGGTTGATTCGCGCGCTTCCGTCGGCGCCGAGCTCCAGCACGATCGTCGGACTCGAGGAGGCAGTGGTTCGTTCGCGATCGGGCAGCTGGACGTCGATCGCGCGCATGCTCGGGATTGCTGCCATGAAGAGGATGAGGAGCACGAGCAGCACGTCCAACATCGGGGTGACGTTGATCTCGTGAGTCGGCGCCGTCGGCGTTGCACCTCGCGTGATGGGCATGGCGCTACCTCGTGAGGGTGAACACGAACGGAAGCTGCACCCGCGTGCGCACCTTGCGTCCCGCCGCCTCGCCGACCGTGAACCGGTAGCGGGCCAGCGCGGCGCGGACGGCGTCCACGAACAGTGTGTGCGGTGTCTCGACGACCTGCAGGTCGGCCAGCTCGGCGCGTCCGAGCGTGTCGACGACGAACTGCACCACGACGCGGCCCTCGATGCCGGCAGCGCGGAGAGACGCGGGATACTTCGGCTCCACTGCAGTGCCCATCAGGCGCGGTGCGCGGTCGACGAGTCGTTCGTCGACGACGCCGCCGGATCCCGCGAGGATCGAGGGTCCGCCGCCGACTGGCAACCCCGCTCGTGCA
>DASSIC010000563.1:0-9579 GCA_035692325.1 Gemmatimonadaceae bacterium
GAGCGCAGGTTGAGCGGATAGTCGTCGACGTTGTGCAGGTTCCCGAGCTCGGCGAAGGTATCCCACCGCGCCTTGCCGACGCGTCCCTTCTTCGTCGTGATCTGGATGACGCCATTCGAGGCGGCGGTACCGTAGAGCGCCGCGGCGGCTGGCCCTTTGATCACCTCGATGCTCTCGATCTCCTCGGAGTTGATGTCGTTGAGCCGCGACGGGAGCTGACCACCCACGTCGATCGCCGTCGACTCGGGGGTGTTGTCCATTCGCACGCCATCCAGGATGATGAGGGGCTCGTTCGAGAGGGAGATGGAATTCGATCCGCGGATGCGGATGCGGGAGCCTGCGCCCGTCTCGCCCGCCGCCGTCTGCACCACGACGCCCGGAGCGCGCGAGCTCAGGGCGTCGGCGAAGGTGCTGATCGCCGCCTTGTTGAGCATCGAGCTGTCGATCGATGCCGTGACGGCGCCGCTCTCCCGCTTGCGCTCCGACTGTCCGGTCGCAGTCACGACGACCTGATCGAGCGTCGTGGCGGCGATCGCCATCTGGAAGTCGACCGTCGTGGACCCGTTCTCGGGGACGGTGACGGTGCGCGGCTGCGGGCCGTAGCCGATGCGCTGCGCGACGAGCTGCGTGACGCCGGCCGGCACGTTGACGATCCGATAGGCGCCCGACTCGTCGGTGCTCGCGCCGCGCGTCGTACCCACGAGGCGAACCTGGGCGGCGACGATGGGGCGCTGCGTCTGCCGATCCAGCACTCGACCGACGATCGTGCCCGTGCCCTGCGCCCATGCGGGCACCGCGCACGCCAACGCGATCGCGACTGCAAACAGCCTGCGATATCCTTGCTGCATTGCCTCTCCTCCGACGTCGAAGACTTGAAGAACGCCCGCGCCAGGAGGCGCGGAGCGACGGAGGCTCCAGTTGGCTGGAGTGGGGCTTCGCCCGTCGGAGACGAGGCGAGTCGATGTCGGGATGCTCCGCGTGGGGAGCAGGGGCTTCGCCGCTGGAGTGCGCGGCGAGCTGGCGTTACGGAGGGCTCCGGTGGGCTGGAGCGGGGCTTCGTCGGCAAAGCGCGCGCGACGAGACGCTAGGCTCCCCCGTACGGGCCATCGACGGCGGGAGTGTCAAGCAAGACCCCGTGGCCTCCCCAGAAGTCACAAACAGACGAACGCCCCCGGACCAAAGTCCGGGGGCGTTCGTCGTTGGTGCATTCCTTTCTAGCGCCTACCTGATCACGGAGCCCGGTCGGTGCAGCCGGAGAACGACGGGTTGTTCCCCTCCTCGAAGGGCACCGGGAGGTTCACGTCCGTACCATAGACGCCGCCCTGGATGTAGTTGCCGGTCGGGAAGACGCTCTCCGTGGGGCGGTTGTACGCCGGCTGCTTGATCAGGCGACGCAGATCGCCGAGGCGATGCGCCGTGAGGAACAGGTCGTACGCCCGCTCCTTGAAGAGCAGGTTCTGCCGGCTCACGGCGTCGGCTCCGAGATCGAGGAGCGTGAGCGGAGCGGGCGACGCGGGAGCGACGCTCGTGCCTCTCGCGTACGTCTTCGAGTTGGCGCGCGCGTCGTTCAGCTTCGCGAGGAAGGTCGCGTCGTCACCCGCCGCGAGAGCCGCCTCGGCCTCGATCAGGCGTGCTTCGGTGCCCAGGGCGAGCGGCGTCGGCGAGTTGCGCACGCCGGAGATCGGGAAGCCCTGGTACTTGGCCGTCTGATAGAAGGGGATCGAGGCCGTGAACCCGCCGCCGTTGCGGAAGGCCGCGACGCGCGGATCGCCATCGGAGTTGAAGGGCAGGCCGTTCGTCCCTTCGTTGCTCGAGACGCTCAGGCGCTTGGAGGCATACGTGAACGAGTACACGCCGTTGTTCTGGCGGGTGGTGTTCTCGTCGTGCAGGATGTTGTAGGCGTAGGCCGAGGGCACGGCGGCGACGGTCGCGGCCGCCGCGGCATAGTTGCCCTGATCCACCTGTGCCCGCCCCTTGCCGATGCGCGCCAGATTCAGCGCGTTGGTCGCGCCGAGCTGCGTCGCGAGCGTGATCGCCGAGTCGAACTTGGCGATCGCGACCGTCAGCATCTGATTGCCGGTCTGCGGAGTGCCATAGACGAAGGCGCCGGTCGGATCGACCCGGCTCGTCGGCACGCCGTTGCAGTAGTTCTCGGCGAACAGCACGTACGTGTACGCATCCAGCGCCTGGATCTCGGCCCGGTTGCCGTTCGTCGCATCGAGCTGCGCGTACCGGCTCGTCACCAGCTCGGCCGTCGCGCGCGCCCGCTGGAGGTTGCGGAAGATCGGCAGCATGGTGTTGTTGATCGGATTCGTCCGGCGCATGTCGACCTCGATGCGCGTCGGGAAGGTCTCCGCGTCGTACAGCTCGTCGGCGAGGAGGCCCGACATCAGGACGAGCCCTTCGCTGTTGCCGCTGCCGGCGTAGCCGAGGCCGAAGTCGCCGATCGCCGCGTTGTAGGCGTTCGGCAGCGCCGCCGCCGTCGACAGGTCAGACGGACGGACGACGTCCGGCGTGGCGACGGTGAGCAGCTTGTCCGTGTTGCAGCCGGCGAGCGCCATCGCGCCCGTGAGCGCGACGAGCACCGCCGCGCCGCGACCGGCAAATCTATTGGAAGCCATTGGAGTCTTCAGCATGAGTGGGTGTCGCCTCAGAACGCGAAGGCGAGACGCGCCGTGAAGTACCGCACCTGCGGCGCGGTCAGGAAGTCGGTCGTGTTGAAGTTCGCCTGGTTGTTCGTGTTCAGCTCCGGATCCAGACCGGTGTAGCTGGTCCAGGTGTGCAGGTTCCGGCCGGCGAGCGTGAGGTTCACCGACGCCGCACCCGCGCGGGCCGCGATCTGCTGCGGCAGCGTGAGCGTGACCGCCACCTCACGCAGCTTCGTGAACGAGGCGTTCTCGATGAAACCCGCGTACGACGTGAAGGGCGCAGCGAACCGCGCCGCGACGTCCGTCGCCTGGTCAGCCTGGTTCGCGACCGTCGGCATGTGCACTTCCTCCGCGTTACCGATCGAGACGGCGCGGAAATAGTGCGTCAGGTTGAACAGCTTCTGCCCGCCGCGATGATCGAGCGTGGCCGTGAGGCGCACCGACTTGCCGAGGCTGAGCGAGGGCGAGAAGGCGATCTCGTTCGTCGGGAAGGGCGTGCCCAGGTACCCGGCGGAATCCGGCACCGTGACTTCGCAGGTCGCGCTGCCGCGGCCGGACGGGCAGCCGATGATGCCGTCGTTGTTGAGATCCGTGTACGAGATCGGACGGTTGAAGTAGCTGCCGAGGGGCAGCCCTTCGCGATGGATCTGCGTGCCGTTGTCGCCGATGACGATGGGCAGGATGTCCTTGCCCAGGGCGTCGACGCCGAGGTCGATCAGCTTGTTCGAGTTCCACGAGCCGTTCACCGTGAAGTCGAACTTCACGTTGTCGCGGTCGATCACGTTGGCGCGGATGAGCGCTTCGTGCCCGGCGTTGTTGACCTCACCGAGGTTCTGGAAGCGGTTCGCGCTGGTGCCCACGGACGGCGCGATCGGCACGTTGACGAGCGCGTCCTTCGTGGTCTTGTTGTAGTACGTGTACTCGGCGTTGACGCGATCGTTGAGCAGGCCGAGGTCGAAGCCGAACTCGCGCTCGGTGGACTTCTCCGGGCGCAGCGCCGGGTTGCCGACGCCGTTGACGGTGAATCCGGCCACGTCACCCGCCGCCGTCGTGACGGCCACCGGGTTGAACGTCTGCTCGGCCGCGAGGTAGCCCGGGTTCTGACCGGCCGAACCGTAGGCGCCGCGGAGGCGCAGCGACGAGATGGCGGCGACCTTCGGGAAGTAATCCTCTTCGCTGATGACGTACGACGCGCTCAGCGAGGGATAGTAGATGCGCGGGTAGTCCGTGCCGAACGCACTGTTGCGGTCGGTGCGGATGCCGGCCGTGAGGAACAACCGATCGCGCCACGCCATCTGCTCGCGGCCGATGAAGCCGAGGGTGCGGACGTCCGTCGTGGTCTCACCCACCGAGAAGCGCGCGTTGGTGCCGGCGAGGGAGCCCGTGCCGGCGAGCAGCTTGAAGCCCTGCGCGTCGGTGCGGTAGAAGTAGATGTCCGTGTACTGCGCCGCCCCGGTGGTGGTGAAGCGGATCGTCGGCGAGTAGTCGTAGGTCGCCGTGCCGCTCAGCGCGGAGGTGTAGTTGTAGATCTGGCCGCGGAACACGAAGCGGTAGCCGTCGACGGTGCTCTGCGACGTGAAGACGAGGTTCGGCTGGAGCGTCTCGTTGTCGTTGCGGTTGTCGATGTCCGCGCCGAGCGTCGCGTTGAGGGCGAGCCAGCTGAGCGGCGTCCAGTTGCTCACCAGGCCGCCGGTGAGGCGCTGGATCTGCTGGCGGCTGTTGACGTTGAAGATGTCCTGCGGCGGCTGGCCATTGAAGTAGCCGCGGCTCGTCGTGTCGGTGCCGCAGATGGTCGGGTAGCTCTTCGCCGGACCGCAATCCACGCCGGCGCCGAGGAGCGCGCCCGAGATGAGGCCCTGCACGTTGTTGTCGTTCTGCGGGCGACGCAGGTCGCTGTTCACGTAGCCGACGTTCAGCTGCATGTCGAGCGACTTGGTGAGCTGCCCGCGCAGGTTGCTGCGGATGTTCATGCGCTGCTGGGCGTTGATCGGGATCACGCCCTGCTCGCGGAAGTACTCGCCCGACACGAAGTACGTCGCGGCGTCGGATCCGCCCGCGGCGCTGAGGCCGGCGATGCGGCGATTGCCGTCGGCGAGGACGTTGGTGTTGGAGAGCGGGCTGTTCGTGGCGACGGAATCGACGCTCACGCAGCCCGTGCCGCCGGCCGCGGCGATCGCGCGCGAGTAGATCGTGCAGTTCGTCGTCTTGGCGGTGGTGCTCAGGGTGCCGAAGGCGCGATAGTTGAGCGGGTACTCGTTCACGTCGTGCAGCCCGCCGATCTCGCCGAAGGCGTTCCACTTCGTCTTGCCGGCGCGGCCCTTCTTCGTCGTCACCTGGATGACGCCGTTCGCCGCCGCCGTGCCGTACAGCGCCGCGGCCGCGGGACCCTTGATTACCTCGATGTTCTCGATGTCCTCAGGGTTGATGTCGTTGAAGCGCGACGGCTGCTGTCCACCCGTGCCGAGGAAGGTCGACTGGGAGCTGTTGTCGGCGCGGATGCCGTCCACGATCAGGAGCGGATCGTTGGAGAGCGAGATGGAGTTGGAGCCGCGGATGCGGATGCGCGAGCCGGAGCCCGTCTCGCCCGACGCGGTCTGCACGACGACGCCAGGGGCGCGCGAGCTGAGGACGTCGGAGAAGGTGCTCACGTTCGCCATGTTCACGGTACCGCTGTCGATCGACGCCGTGGAGACGCCGCTCTCGCGCCGGCGCTCGGACTGGCCGGTGGCCGTCACGAGGACCTGGTCGAGGGTGGTGGCGGCGACGGCCATCTGGAAGTCGGCAGTGGTGGTGCCATTCGGCTCCACGCTCACGCTGCGCGACTGCGGTCCGTAGCCGATGCGCTGCGCGACGAGCTGGGTGACCCCAGCCGGGACGGCGACGATACGATAGGCGCCCGTTTCGTCCGTCTGCGCGCCACGGGTGGTGCCGACGATGCGGACCTGGACGCTCCCCAGACCACGCTGGGTGGACCGATCGATCACGTGACCGACGATGGTGCCTGTGCTCTGCGCCCAGGCGGGCGCGGCAAACGCCAGTGTCATGACACCAGCGAGGAGGCGGCGAAAACCACTACTCATTGCGTACTCCTCCGACTTCGGAGAAAAGGGAACGGACCCGCGACAGCGGGAATGCCGTGAGGACCCCCTTAATGGAAAGGGAGTCACCGCTGCCGCGTAAATATCTCAGAACTGAACTGCCAGGCTCGCCGGACGTGAGCGGAGCCCGATCATCACCTGCGGACGATCGTGGGTCGTTTTCGTTTCACCGCGGTGGTGGCGACTTCGCGAGCCACTCCCCGCCGTCGACGACCATGATCGCCCCGGTGATCCATCCCCCCGCCGGGGAGGCGAGGTAGGCCACCATGCTTCCAATATCGGCCGGTGCACCCCATCGCTGCAGGGGGATGGCCTTCTTCGCGTAGCTGTCCATGGCCTTCTCGACGGCGAAGACGTCGGGTACTCCGTCCGCGGTGGGCGGAGGGGTGAAGGCCTTGCGCACCCCTTCCGTGGGGATGGGGCCCGGCGCGATCGCGTTGACGCGCACGCGGTCGCGTGCCCACTCCAGCGCCAGGGTGCGGGTCAGTGCGTCGATCCCCGCCTTGGCCGCGGTCGCATGCGCCATCAGCGGCCACCCGCGGTAGTGCAGCGTCATGGAGATGTTGACGATCGCTCCCCCGCCCTGCTCCCGCATCACGGGCAGCACCGCCTGCGAGCAGAAGAAGGTGCCATGGAGATCGATCTCGATCACGCTCTTCCACGCGTTGGCCGAGAGGCTCTCCGAGGGCGCGTAGAAGTTGCCGGCGGCGTTGTTGACGAGAAGATCGAGCCGCCCATGCTCGGCCTTTATCGCCGCGACGATCTGCTGCACCCGCTCCGGCTCGCGCACGTCCACGGCGACGCCGCTCGCCTTGCCACCGGCGGCGCGAATCTCGGCCGCTGCCGCATCCACGCGCTCCTGTTTGCGGCTCGCGAGCACGACGTGTGCGCCCAAGGTCGCCAGGGTGTCGGCGATCCCGCGACCGATGCCACTGCCACCCCCGGTCACGAGCGCGACCTGACCGTCGAAGAGCCCGGGACGGAAGACGTCGAGGGGCGCGGCCGGCGGGATCGGGCTGGTCACGAGCTGAGCTCCGGGTCGAGAAGGTCGGACAGTGCGTCGGCGACGAGGATGGTGTCGTCGGTCGGCGCGGCGGCAACTGCATCGAGGGCAAGCCTGAGCTGCGCCACGGGCGAGAACGATCGCCGATGATGCGGCGTCGCCCCGTGCGACGCCAGTCCCGCGAAGTGCTCGGGGGTGCTGTAGCCGACGTTGGTATTCCAGTGATAGTGCGGATACCGTCGCGCCAGCGCGTGCATCAGGCGGTCGCGGGTGACCTTGGCGACGATGGACGCGCAGGCGATGGAATGGCAGCAGGCATCGCCGCCGACGACAGCGGTATGCTCGACCCCGAGCGACCGAATGGGGTTGCCGTCGACGAGCACGTGGTCGGGGGTGACGCGCAGGCGGGCGAGGGCGCGGCGCATCGCGAGCACGGCGGCGTGGTAGATGTTGATGCGGTCGATCTCGCGCACCGAGGCGGCGCCGACGGCAACGGCGAGGGCACGCTCGCGAATCCGGCCCGCCATGCGCTCCCGCTCTTCGGCGGTCAACTTCTTGGAGTCGTCCACACCGCGGATGGCGCGGGTGTCGGGCGCCATGATGACGGCGCATGCGACGACGGGGCCCGCGAGAGGGCCCCGTCCGACTTCATCGATTCCGGCAAGGAGGGGCCCACGCGAGAGCCGCAGCTCCCGCTCCAGGGTGCTCCAGCGAGGCACGGGTGCGCCTCGGCCCGTGTTACTGGGCGGCCGAGCCGGTCTGGGGGACGCGCACCTTCATCTCCTTGATGCGCGTGGCCTTGCCGGTGAGATGACGCAGGTAGTAGAGCTTGGCGCGACGAACCCGGCCGCGGCGGACGACGTTGATGTCGGCCAGCATGGGGCTGTGGAGGGGGAAGATGCGCTCCACGCCGACGCCGTTCGAGATCTTGCGGACGGTGAACGACGCGCTCACACCGCTGCCCCGACGGGCGATGCAGACTCCCTCGAACGCCTGGACGCGCTCCTTTTCCCCTTCCTTGACGCGCACGTTCACACGCACGGTGTCACCCGCGCGGAAGGCGGGCAGGTCGGTGCGGAGCCACTCTTTCTGGGTTTCGATGAAGGGATGCATATGACGCTCGGGGCCGGAGCCCGGTTCGGGGCTTAACTGGTAGAGACTTGCTAAGTTAGCGGACCGGGGGGCGGGAGTCCAGTGGGCCGGAGGACAGGGTGACGGGAGGACAGGATGACGGGAGGACGGTCCCGTCATCCCGTCATCCCGTCATCCATTTTCAGCGCCGCCTTGTAGAGCAGCTTGTTCGGCGTCCCGGTCGGGTTCCCCGTGATCACGTTCGCCGTGGCGTTCGTGGTCAGCCAGCTGCGGATCGTCGAATAGGAGGCGTCGCCATAGGTGGCCTTGTAGAGCGCGGCGACACCGGTCACGTGCGGCGTGGCCATGGACGTCCCGCTGATCGTGTTCGTGCCGCCGTTGAGCCAGGTCGACGTGATGCTCGAACCCGGCCCGTAGAGATCCACGCAGCTCCCGTAGTTCGAATAGGACGCGCGGGCATCGCTGCTCGTGGAGGCGGCGACGGTCGTGGTGTTGGCGGCGCTGGACGGCGAGTAGTTGCAGGCGTTCGCGCTGCTGTTGCCCGCGGCGACGGCCAGGAAGACGCCGCTGCTCGCGAGGCTGTTCGCCGCGCTGTTCGTCGACGACGAGTAGCCGCCGCCGAGCGACATGTTCGCGACCGACTTGGCGACGTGGTGCGACGCGACCCAGTTCATGCCGGCGATGACGCCGGACGTGCTCCCCGAGCCGTTGCAGTCGAGCACGCGGACCGCGCGGAGTGCCACACCCTTGGCGACGCCGTAGGTGGCCGACCCCACCGTGCCCGCGACGTGCGTGCCGTGACCATTGCAGTCCTGCCCGTTCCCGCCGAGCGCATCGTACGCCACGGCGGCACGCCCGCCGAACTGCGGGTGGCTGGTCTGGATGCCGGTGTCGATGATGTACGCCGTCACGCCGGACCCCGTGGACGTGTAGGTGTACGTGCCGCTGAGCGGCCGACTGCGCTGATCGATGCGATCGATCCCCCACGTGGCGCCGCTCTGGGTCGTCCACGCCTCCATCACGCCGTCCTGCTCGATGTACGCGACGTCGGGATCGGACTGCAGCAGGGCCACCGCGCCCGGCGACAGCGTTGCGGCGAAG
Source organism: Gemmatimonadaceae bacterium (assembly GCA_035692325.1). GTDB lineage: Bacteria > Gemmatimonadota > Gemmatimonadetes > Gemmatimonadales > Gemmatimonadaceae > AG11. The sequence continues at coordinate 8,943 of DASSIC010000563.1, forward strand.
CCCTTGAGGGCCTTGTCGTACTTGTACTTCGCCTTGGCGCCGTGGCGGAGGATCTTCTCGTCCGCCTTGCTGAGGGGATTCGCCACCGCGTCCTTGAACACGACGATGTAGTCGCCGTCGATGCCGCCGCCGACCTTCGTGTAGACGGGAGCGACGGGGGTGGCGAGCTGCTCGGGTGATGCGGGGGCGAGCGGTGAGGGTGACGTCTCGCTGCACGCGGTGAGAGCCAGCGCGGCGAGCGTCGGGGCGATGAAACGGTTCATCTGGTGGGGTCCTCGAACTGTGCCGGCTCGCGCCCAGGACGTTCCGGTGGGTGGTGCGCGACCCGACGGTTCCCGGGGTGCGACGACGCGTCGTCATCGACGCGTGGCGTCCGACACGATCCCGAATCCTCGACCACAGCGAGACCGTACGACGCATTCGCGGCGAGGTCCCCGCGGCGAGGGGGCCAATCGTACGCCGTTTGTTTTTCGGCCGCAAGGCAGCAACAAGAAAGGGCACACCGGACTCGTCCGGTGTGCCCTTCCCTCCCGAGATTCGATCCTCGGAGCGTGCCTAGTGCGTTACGGGCAGGTCGGAGCGCCCGCCTTATCCCACCACACGCGGGTGCTCATCTTATCCGCTCCCTGACGGGCGT
>DASSIC010000564.1:0-8953 GCA_035692325.1 Gemmatimonadaceae bacterium
CGGCGAGGATGCGCGCACCCTGGGCTCGGTGTCAGGACGTCTGACCGGCACGGCACGACGTCTTCGCCAACGCTCGCTGCGCGAGCTCACCGAGACGCTCCCGCGCGTCGTGCGTGACGTCGCGCTCGAGGTGGGCAAGCCCGCGCGGCTCGTCGTCACCGGTGAAGAGGTCGAGGCCGACCGCGTCGTGGTGGAAGCGCTGCGCGAGCCCCTGCTCCACCTCGTGCGCAACGCCGTGGATCATGGGCTCGAGCTGCCGGCCGAGCGCGCGGCCGCCGGCAAGCCGGCGGAGGGCACGATCGGCGTGGCGGTCACGCTGCGCGGCGACCGGCTGCGCGTCGCGATCACCGACGACGGGCGCGGGCTCGACCTCGCCGCGCTCCGCCGCGCACTCGAGCAGCGCGGCCGACCAGTGCCGGCCGATCCGGCCGCGCTCCAGCGCGCCATCTTCGACGACGGGCTTTCCACGCGCGAGCGCGCCACGACGCTATCTGGTCGGGGCGTGGGACTCGGCATCGTCCGCGTTTCGGTCGAGCGCGTGGGCGGCACGGTCGAGGTGACGTCGGCCGCCGGACAGGGCACGACGTTCATCCTCGAGGTGCCGCTGAGCATCGCGACGTTGCGCGCCCTCACCGTCCAGGTGGACGGCGCCCTGCTCGCCATTCCCAGTGCTTTCGTCGCGCGCGTCGACCGCATCGACGCGCGCCGCATCGCCAGAGTGGACGGCCGCGCGATGCTCACCACCGGTGGCCCACCCACGCCGGTCACGACCCTGGCCGCACTCCTCGGCCCGCCGTTCGCCGAGCCGCCAGTGGAGGACATGCTCCAGATCGTGACGGTCGAGGCAGGCGGGCAGCGGCTCGCGCTCGTGGTGGACGAGCTGCGCGACGAGCGCGAGCTCGTGCTGCGGCCGCTCGAGCACGCGGGACCCGCCGCCACCGCGCTCACGGTCGGCACCGCGCTCCTCGGCGACGGTGAGGTGGTGCTCGTGCTCGGCGTCGCGGTGCTGATGGGAGATGGCTCGCGTCACGTCTCGATCGCGGCGCCGGCCGCCGATCGCTTCGATCCGGCGTCGCGCCGCATCCTCGTCGTGGACGACTCGATCACCTCGCGAACACTGGAGCAGAGTGTGCTCACCGCCGCGGGCTACGACGTCGTCACCGCGGTGGACGGCCTGGAGGGTTGGCGCGTCATCGAACGGGGCGACGTGGCGCTCGTGATCAGCGACGTCGAGATGCCGCATCTCGATGGCGTGGAGCTGTGCATGCGCATCCGCGCGAATGAGCGCACCGCGTCGCTCCCCGTCATCCTCGTCACGTCGCTCGACCAGCCGGAGCAGCGCGCTCGTGGTCTCGAAGCCGGCGCCGATGCCTACGTCACGAAGTCCGGATTTGACCAGGACATTCTTCTCGACACGGTGCGGCAGCTCCTCGGCGCGCCGCGCGGAGTAGCATCGTGATCCGGGTGCTCGTCGCCGAAGACTCGGCAACGGCGCGCGCGCTGCTCGTGAGCATCCTCGCGAGCGCACCGGACATCGTCGTGGTAGGCGAGGCACGCACGGGGACCGAGGCGGTCGCGATGGCCGAGCAGCTCGAGCCCGACCTGATCACGATGGACGTGCAGATGCCGGAGCTGGGCGGCCTCGAGGCGACCAGGCAGATCATGACGCGCTCGCCGCGCCCGATCCTCGTCGTGTCGTCCGCGGCGAACACGGACGTGGAGCTGTCGCTCGAGGCGACGCGCGCCGGCGCGCTGATGGTGATCGCGAAGCCGCAGGGCGCGCAGTCGCCGCTCTTCGAGAGCGACCGTCGTCAGCTCCTGAGCATGGTGCGCGCGCTGGCGCAGGTGAAGGTGGTGCGTCGTCACGGCACACCCATCTCGTCGCGCGCGCAGGAGGGACAGACTCCCTCGGGGCCGTTCGCCATGCCCAGGGCGCGTCACGCGCCGACCGACTCCCTGGAGGTGCTCGCGATCGCGGCGTCGACGGGCGGGCCCGCCGCCCTGAAGCTCATCCTGTCCGCCCTGCCGCGCACCTTTCCGCTGCCGATCCTCGTCGTGCAACACATCGCGCGCGGATTCTCCCAGGGCCTCGCGCACTGGCTCAACGGCGATTCCCAGCTCCACGTCAAGATCGCCGAGCTCTCGGAGCCGGCGGAGGCGGGCACCGTCTACGTCGCTCCCGACGACCGGCACCTTGGCGTGAAGCGTGACAAGCAGGGCGTCCTGCGCATCCAGCTCGACAACGCGCCGCCGGTCGGCACATTCCGTCCGTCGGCGAGCTACCTGTTTCAATCGTGTGCCGAGAACGTGGGGCGCGGCGTGCTCGCCCTCATCCTGACCGGCATGGGCGACGACGGCGTGGCGGGGCTGCGCCGGGTCCGGCAGGCATCCGGTCGGATTCTGGCGCAGGACGAGGCGTCCTCGGTGATCTTCGGCATGCCGCGCGAGGCACAGCGAGCCGGGGTCGTCGACCAGGTCGTGGCGCTCGAGGACATCCCTCGACGGCTGCGGGAGCTCACGTCGTGACCGACTCGTCCGCGGCGATCGCCGGAGCGCCAGGCGCTGGTGCGCGTGTCCTCGTGGTGGAAGACAGCGCGACGCAGGCGGCGGCACTCGCCGTCTTGCTCGAGAACGCCGGCTATGCCACCGTGCTCGCGCGTCGAGGCGATCGCGCGCTGGAGCTGCTGGAGCAGGAACGCATCGACCTCGTGCTCAGCGACGTGGTGATGCCGGTGATGGATGGCTATGAGCTGTGCCGTCGCATCAAGGCGCGGCCGGAGTGGCAGGGCGTTCCCGTCGTGCTGCTCACCAGCCTGACGGATCCGCTGGCGATCGTGCGCGGACTCGCGTCGGGCGCCGACCACTACGTCACCAAGCCGTACGACACCGACGGGCTGTTGGCGCGCGTGCGGTTCGTCCTTCATCACGTTGCCGACCCGCAACGCATCGTGCCGGCCCCGGTGGACGTCGATCTGCTCGGCACGAAGTTCACCATTCGCGCGACGAAGGAGCAGATCCTCGAGCTGCTCGTGTCGAGCTACTCCGACCTCGTGCGCACCAGCGAGGTCGTGCGCGAAGCCGAGCAGCGCGCGCGCTTCCTCGCCGAAGCCACCGAGGTGCTGTCCTCCACGCTCGACGCGAGAAAGGTGCTCTCGGATCTGGCGCGGCTCTCGGTCCCGCGCATCGCCGACCTGTGCGCAACGGACGTCATCGCGCTCGACGGCACGCGTGAGCGGGTCGCGCTCGTGCATGCGATCCCGGGCGCCCCCGCTGTCATCGGACTCGCCACGCCGGAGCAGGATGCGCTCGTGGACGCGACGATCGCCGAGCAGCAGCCGCAGGTGGTCTCGATTCCGGACATGGCGGCGCTGCGTGCGCTCACGTCGGACGAAGGCGTCCTCGCCGCGCTGGGCGGGCGGGGCCCGCAGGAGCTGATCGTCGTCCCGCTGGTGGCGCGCGGCCGGGTCCTTGGCATCGTGCAGTTCGTTGCGCTCGCCGCGGCGCGCGCCGCCCGGGCCGACGAGATGCCGCTCATCCTCGACCTGGCACGCCGTGCCGCACTCGCGGTGGACAACGCGCTGCTCTACGAGGAGGCGCAGCGCGCGACCCGCGCCCGCGACGACGTGCTCGCGATCGTGTCGCACGACCTGCGCAATCCGATCAACACCATCCAGATGAGCACCTCGTTCCTGCTCGACGTGCTCGCGGAGCCGGACGCGAAGAACGTCCCGGTGATCCCGCAGCTCCAGGTGATGCAGCGGGCGACGCGCCGAGCCAATGCCCTGATCCAGGACCTGCTGGACGTCTCACGCATCGACGCCGGCACGCTGGCCGTCGCCACCACGGCCCTCGAGGCGTCGATGCTGATCCGCGACGCCGTGCTCGAGCTCGCGCCGCTCGTCGAGGGAAAGAAGCTCGTGCTCGAGCACGAGTGGAGCGGCCCCGACCTGCTGGTGGCGGTGGACCGCAGCCGGATCGGACAGATCTTCTCCAACCTCGTCGGCAACGCCATCAAGTTCACGAAGGCGGGGGGCACCGTGCGCATCGAAGGGCGCCGCCGCGGCGACGCGGCGGAGTTCGACGTCGTCGACAGCGGGGCCGGCATCCCGCCGGAGCACGTGCCCCACCTCTTCGACCGCTTCTGGCAGGCGAGCCAGACGTCGCGCAGCGGGGCCGGACTCGGCCTGTTCATCGTGAAGGGCATCGTGGCGGCGCACGGCGGCTCGATTACCGTGGAGAGCACGGTAGGCGAGGGGACGCGCTTCCGGTTCAGCATTCCGAGCGCCGTGAAGCACTAGCCACGCGTGGTCGCGATCTTCCGGCCGTCGTCGTCAGCCGTTGCCCGACACCTCTTCTCGTTCGCGAAGCCATCTTCCGGGTCTCATTGACGGCGGAGGATCAGCAGATGCGAGCAACCGCACGCTTGAGAATCGCTGCGCTCGCCATTGGCGCAGTCGCATGCGCTGGACGCGAGGAGAGCGCAGGAGTCGTGACCGACACAGCCGTGGACCGCGCGAACGGCAACACGGCGACATCGGAGTTCACACCCATACAGCTCGCCATGTTCGCGCCGCTGCCGGCGCGGATGACGAGCGCCGCGAACCCAATGACGCCTCTGAAGGTGACGCTCGGGCGTCTGCTCTACAACGAGCCGGTGCTGTCGCTCGGGCACGACGTGTCCTGCGCGACCTGTCACCCGCTGAACGGCTATGGAGCAGATGGCCGGCGTGTCAGCTTCGGCGACGTGGGACATGCCGGATCGCGCAATTCGCCCAGCGTCTACAACGCGGCGGGGCACCTCGCGCAATTCTGGGACGGGCGCGCATCGGATGTGGAGGAACAGGCGAAGGGACCGGTGCTGAATCCCGCCGAGATGGCGATGCCGGACTCCATCGCCGTACTCGACCATATGCGGTCGTCGCCGCAGTATCGCGCTGCGTTCAAGGCCGCCTTTCCAACCGACCGGGAGCCGATCAACTACGACAATGTCGGGCGGGCGATCGGCGCGTTCGAGCGCGGACTCGTGACTCCGGCGCGATGGGACAGATTCCTTGCGGGCGATACCACGATCCTGAGCGCCGCCGAGCGGCATGGCGGGACAACCTTCGTTGCGGTCGGTTGTGCTGGATGCCACATGGGCGCATACGTGGGAGGCGCGTCGTTCCAGAAGCTCGGTCTCGTCAAGCCCTGGCCGACGCTCACCGACAGCGGGCGATTCAAGGTCACGGGACGACCGCAGGACATGATGGTGTTCAAGGTGCCATCGTTGCGGAACGTCGCGCACACCGGCCCCTACTTTCACGACGGTTCGGTGGGGGACCTGCGCCAGGCGGTACGTCTCATGGCACGGCACCAGCTCGGCAAGGAGCTGAACGATGCGCAGGTCGGCTCGATCGTCACCTGGCTCGGATCGCTGACGGGCGAGCTTCCCGGCGAGTACATCGCGAATCCGCCGCTGCCGAAACCGGCTCGCTGACCGAGAGTGACGCGTCGCCCTGGAACGCCAGTGGGCAGCTACCGGGTGCTGTCGTCCGGCGCGCCCAGCTGCCGTCGAAGTGCCGCACGGACCCGTTCGGCTAGTCGCTCCTCACCCTCCGCCACCGTTGGCACCGATTCCGCCAGCGCGCGCTGCATCGAGCTGGCAAAGGCGAAGTGGGGCGGGCACAGCACACAGGTCGCGAGGTGCGCCTCGACTTCCTCACGCGACTGCGGCGGCAGTCGGCCATCGAGGAAATCCCACAGCCGTCGCACCGCGGTCTCGCAGTCGATGGCGGCGACGCGCTTGCCGGTGTCGAACGGCGGATCGGATGGCGTCACTTGATCGCCTCCTTGGCAGCGGGCATGTGGGTGACCTCGAAGCCCGCATCGCGAGCGTAGTCGAACAGGAGATCCTGCAGCATGCGGCGCGCGCGGAACAGCCGTGAGCGCACCGTACCGATCGGAACGCCAAGCACCTCGGCAGCTTCTTCGTAGGTCTGCCCTTCCACGTCGACGAGCACTACGACGGTGCGGTAGTGGGGCGACAGCGTTCCCATCGCGCGGTTGATGGCCTGCCCGAGGTCGAGCCGCTCCGCGGCGTCGGCAAGCCCGGACTGCTGCGCGCGCCAGTGCGCCACCGCCGTTTCGAGCGACTCGAGCTCGGGGTCGTCGTCGGGGGGTTGGACATACACGTCCGCGCGCTGCACATCCCGAAGGAATGCGTGGTGGCAGATGGCGAAGAGCCAGCGCCTCGCGTCGCTCCCATCCCGAAAGGTGTGCCAGCCCCGCAGCGCCCGCAGATAGGTCTCCTGTACGAGGTCGTCGGCGGCCGCCGCATCCCGCGTCAGCGATCGTGCGAATCGCGCGATCACCGGGAGGTGCGGCATCGTCAGGCGCTCGAACGAGGACACGGCTGGCCCCTCGACCGCGACCGCGGACTGCGCGCGGCCATCCCCTTCCTGCGGCGCGTGGTGCGGTGCGGCACTTCCCGACTGCGGGGTCATGCAATCACCCATGCTGACGCGAGAGCGGTCCGCCGGCTGGCGGCCCAGAGTGGACCACCGCGCCGCGCGGCATGGCACCCTGCCCACTTGGAAGCAAATGCAGAGCGGACGCCAGCGATAGGCGCCACCCGCCACGCACCGCCAGCCCCGCTGCGATCGCTCATGGCCCTCCATCGCTCGCCGCGGCCAGCGCTGCCAAGATGCGGATGCGCAGGCTGTCCACGTCGACCGCGACACCGGTGCCACCGCTCTCCTGGATCGCAGTCAGGAAACTGCTCGCAAACTCGAAATGCGAGCGGCAGTTGGCGCACTGCGTCATATGTTCGGCGACGCGATCCTGAAGCGCCTCGGGCAACGCCCCGTCGAGGTAGGGCCAGAGCTGCCGCACGATCGACTGACATTCCTCACGCCCAGGCACGAAGCCCCCTCGTCCCGGAGCGTGCGACAATGCCAGTCGATGTGCAGCGCAAGGTAGGCACTCAGAACGCCGCCAACCCCTGCTGGCCATTGCGCGGCGCACCGGCAACGACGTCCTGCTGCGGAACGAGCTCGTGGCCCTCCGCGACACGGAACCCCTGGATGGTGCCTGTCCCGGCCTTGAGCACATAAAGGAACCGTCCGCCATCGGCGAGCGCCGGGTCGATCGGCGCGGTGCTCGTGCCGGTCGACGCAGTCACGCCGTCCACGTTCAACAGCGACAACCGACCTCCCTGCGCGACCGAGAGCCCGGTCACCGTACTGCTCGCCGAGTTGATCGCGTAGGCGAAGCGCCCGTCCGGCGTCGCGACGAGCCAGCAGGTGGCCGCGCCTTGCGTGCTCAGCGACGCCGTCACCGTCCGCAGCGTGCCGGCCCCCCCGAGCTGGTACGACGACACTGCGCCATTCGGCGCTGCACCGCCGGCTTCGGCGACGAGCGCGCTTCCATCGAAGCCAAGGTCCACCGCGAAGGGCACCGCACCGCTCGACGCAGTGGCCACCGGCGTGCCGAGCCGCCCGTTCTTCCCCACCGCGATGGTCTCGAGGCGGTTGCTGTTGCGCTCGGTCACGAGCAGATGCTCGCCGTCGGCGGAGAACTTGATGCTCGACGCGCCCGATGCGCCTGGCAGGAGAGTCGTTGATGCTCCGGGGACTGGCGTCAGCCCGCCGGAGGGTGTGGCGCGAAAGCCCTGCACCGTATTCGAGCTGCTGTTCAGCGCGAACAGAAGTTCGCCCCGGGTCGCGAGGCTGACGGGCGTGACCCCGCCGGATGCGACGCGACTGGCGAGCGTGATCGATCCATCCGGGCCGACTCGAAACGCCGAGACGTCGTTGCTTCCCGCGTTCACGGCGTAGAGGACGCGGTGATCGGCACGCAGCACGATGGCATACTGTGACATGAGCGGATCCGCCGTCCCTCCAATGCCGAGGCCTCCGGTCGACACGGCGCCCAGCGGCGTGAGCGTGCCGTCGGTGGCGCGACGGAATGCGAGGATGGCGTTTCCGGCCGCGCCGTTGGTCTCGGTATAGACGGCACCGGGCGCATTCCCACCGATCTCTTCGTCGCCGACGTCCTGGCCCCGCGATGCTGCGACCGCGGAGGCGTCCAGTTGCGGGACGGTTGGGGCCCTGTCGTCAGCGGCACAGGCGGCAAGCGTGACGCCCGTGAGGGCCAGCAGCGCTCGTCTTGAACGCAAGATGATCTGCATCGGTACTCTCTCTCCATTCCGGTGCCGGTTCGCGCGCATCGCACGGTCGTGCGTGGGCGGAGCCGGCGACGGCCGTGTCATGGCCATCGGAGCGAGTAGCGATCACGCCCCGCCGGAGTTCCAAGCGCTACTTCGTCTGGGCGCTATTGCGTTGCTCCATGACAACGCGGCGAGCCGAATCGAGTCCGCGCGCCGACTCGCGCTCGAAGAGTGCCGCAAGCGCCGGCCGCATTTCCGTCGGGGATACAAGCTCGAACCCAGCCGATGCATAGAATGGCATGTTCCACGGGGGATCGCGAAACGTCGTCAGCGTCACGCCACGATACGCCCTGTTCGCAGCCCACGTGCTCACCGTCGTCAGCAGTCGACGTCCGATCCCGCGATGCCCGTGATCGGGATGCACGTCGATCTCCTCGAGATGCGCGAACGCCGGCTCGAGCCGCTTGGCATACGCGAAGCCGACGGGTCTTTCATCGTCGAGGGCCACCCAGAGCCGCCCGTCCCGCTGGGCGTCCGCCAGCTGCTCGATGTTGGTCGTCTCCGCCAGCGCCTCTTCCTCGAGCCAGGCGGCGAGCATCCGGGCAGCAGCCAGCTCGATCGCCGGCAGCAATGGCAGGTCGCGCGGCCGCGCAGTGACGATGGCGTAGCGCGGGGCGATGTCCCTCAACGGCGGCCCACCTGCTGCGCCGATGTGGCGGCAAGCGCCTCGCCCGCAGTCGCGAGCGCTGCCGCGAGGAACAGGAGGTCCTTGATGATGAAGCCGCCCGCTCCAGCCGGGACGAATAC
>DASSIC010000565.1:0-2203 GCA_035692325.1 Gemmatimonadaceae bacterium
GGCGATACCCTCGCCAAGCTTCAGGTGGGGCCCGAGGCGCTCTTCTCCACTCTCGGACGCACCGCGGCGCGCGGCATCGAGACGGCGCTGCTCGCCCGGAAGATGGAGGACTGGCTCGGCGAGTTGGAGACGCGGGTCCGCAACGGCGACACGGCGACCTTCACCAAGGACAAGTGGGATCCGTCGTCGTGGCCGGCGAAGGCCGAGGGGTATGGCTATCTCGACGCGCCACGCGGAGCGCTGGGGCACTGGGTGCAGATCGAGAACACGAAGATCTCGCGCTACCAGTGCGTGGTGCCGTCCACGTGGAACTGCTCGCCGCGCGACGCGCAGGGACAGACCGGTCCCTACGAGGCCGCGCTCGAGGATCATCATCCGCTCGCGCGCCCCGATCAGCCCCTCGAGCTGCTCCGCACGATCCATTCGTTCGACCCGTGCATGGCGTGCGGCGTACACGTGCTCGATGCGGAGGGGCGCGAGGTCGTGGAGGTGAAGGTTCAATGACCCACACGCCGGGAGTGGAGCCGGGCAGGTCGCGCCACGCGATCTTCGGTCTCGGGCGCGCCTTCGCCCGCGAGCACGGCAACTTCACGTGGGTGTACCTGTGGGGGGCGCCGATCCGGGCGATGCACTGGATCGCCGCGATCTGCATCGTGACCCTCATCGTCACCGGCTTCTACATCGGCCGGCCGTACTTCGCCACCTCCGGTGAGGCGAGCGCGCATTTCCTGATGGGGAAGGTGCGGTTCGTCCACTTCACCGCGGCGGCGGTGCTGGTGATGACCGGGATCGTGCGCGTCTACTGGCTCATCGCCGGCAACCAGTTCGAGCGCCTGCCGGCGCTCTTCCCGGTCACCCCCAGGAACCTGCGCAACCTGGTGAAGACGGGGATGGGCTACCTCACCCTCCAGCCGGAGCGGCAGCCGAACTTCATCGGCCACAACCCGCTGCAGCAGTGGTCGTACACGATGTTCTACGCCATGACGGTGGTGATGGTCGTGACGGGCTTCACCCTGTACGGGCAGTCGAACCCCGACGGGCTGATCTTCCGCACCTTCGCGTGGATCCCACCACTGCTCGGCGGACTCCAGGGGGTGCGGTTCGTCCATCACGCGCTCACCTGGCTCTTCATCATCTTCGTCCTGCTCCACGTCTATCTCTCCGTTCGTTCCGACTACGTGGAGCGCGCGGGAGTCGTCTCGTCGATCATCACGGGCGGGCGGTACGTCTCCACCGACCTGTCGTACGAGGACTACGACATCGACAAGGTGCCGTCGCGGCAATGGCCGACGGACGAGTATCCGGTTCCGCGGAAGGAGCCATGAGCGGCACCGCGGTGATCGGACTCGGCAGCCCGCTGATGGGCGACGACGGCTTCGGGCTCGCCGCGCTCGCGCGCCTGCGCGACGAGTGGACGCTCGACGGAGTCGAGCTCGCCGACGGCGGCACCTGGGGGCTGTCACTCCTGCCGATCGTGGAAGACGCCGAGCGCGTGCTGCTGCTCGACGCAATCGCGGCGGGTGCGCGGGCCGGCGAGGTCGTCGTGCTCGAGCGGGATCGGCTCCCCATCTATCTCGAGCGCAAGCTCTCGCCGCATCAGGTGGACATGCGCGATGTGCTCGCGGTGGCCGCGCTGCGTGGCACGCTGCCACGCGAGACGGTGGCGATCGGCGTGCAGCCCGACTCGGTGGAGCTGGGGACGGAGCTCAGCGCGCCGGTGGCGCGCGCGATGGACGCGGTGATCGCCGTGGTGATCGAGCGGCTCACGCAGTGGGGGCATCGCTGCGCGCTGCGCGCGGAGGAGCCGCTGTGCACGAGATGAGCATCGCCATGGAGATCGCGCGCATCGCCGAGGAGAAGCTCGGCGACGCGGCGCCGATGCTGGTGACCGTGGCGGTGGACGTGGGCGACGACTCGAACGTGGAGCCGTCGAGCCTCGAGTTCTGCCTGGAAGCCGTCTTCGCCACGCCCCCCTTTGCCGGAGCCACGCCGCGCATCCTCTGCTGCGCCGGCGACGTGCTGCGCGTCTCCTACCTGGAGCTCGACGATGGCTGTCCGGACGATTGAAGTGCGCGAGCGCGTGATGGCGCACAACGACAAGCTGGCGGCGCAGGTGCGCGCGCGTCTCGCCGAGCATGGGATTGCGGCATTCAACTTCGTCTCCTCGCCGGGGGCGGGAAAGACGACGCTGCTCGAGCGCACG
>DASSIC010000566.1:0-2818 GCA_035692325.1 Gemmatimonadaceae bacterium
AATGGATGCGCAGGGCGGTCGAGCCGGCCGGCAGGAGGTTCAGGTCACCCGTCGAGTGCAGCGCCAGATCGCGCAGGTGCGGATAGCTGTCCAGCAGCGTCTCCTGCCAGATCTGGAGCTTGGGCACACGCGTGCCCTCGCGCACGAAGTCGACGCCAAGGTAGACCTGGCGCGTGCGCGCATGCCCGGGCAGCATGTTGTCCACCGCGGCGACGATGTCGCCCGGCTGCAGATCGCGGCTGCCGAGCCCGAAGCAGGCGCTGAAGAAGTCGGGCACCTGCTCGCCGCGAAGCGGCGGGACGCCCTCGTACGGCAGCGGTGCGCCCACGGCGACGCGACCATTCTCGACCCCCTTCGACATCGCCGAGCGAATCTCGCGCAGCAGCGGCGCATCCACGGCGAGCGGCTGGTCGGTTCGCTCCATCACCACCACGCCCTTCTTGCCCGCCAGCAGACGAACGATGAGATCGGCGGGGAAGGGGCGGAACATCGTGAGGTTCACCACGCCGATCGCCAGGCCGCGCGTCGCGCGCAGGTGGTCGACGACGGCCTCGGCGTTCGACACGACGGAGCCCTGACCGACGATCAGCCACTCGGCGTCGTCCGTGCGATAGCCGGTCGCCCGTGCGTACTGTCGGCCGGTCAGCGTCGCGTATTCGTCGAAGGCGCGGTCGGTGAGCTCGGCGATGTGATCGAAGTAGAAGGGCCGCTGCGCCGCGACGCCCTGCGCGTAGCTGTCCTGGTTCTGCACCACGCCCAGCATGGCCGGGTAGTCGAAGTCGAACGATTCCGGAATGCGGCGGCGCATGTCGCCGAACACGAGCCGCTGCGCCGGCGTCGGCGACGCGATGCGGTCGGACGGACTGCCGAGGAACTCCTTGATCAGCGCGCGCTCGGGAAGGCGCACCGTCTCGATCACGTGACTCGTCAGGAACCCATCCTGCGCCACGAGCCCGGGGTTGAGCGCCAGCTCGGCAACCCGATGCGCGACGAGCGTGAGGTCGGCCGCCTCCTGCACGTCCTTGGCGAACAGCTGGAAGAACCCGGTGTCGTCGACGGCGTGATAGTCGTCGTGGCCCGCATGCACGTTCAACGCATGCTTCGTGATCGCACGCGCGGCGACGTTCAGCACGTAGGTGAGCCGCTTCCCGACCGCGGCGTAGAGCGACTCGTGCATGTACACGATGCCCTGGCCGCTCGAGAAGTTGGTCGCGCGCAGCCCGGACATCGACATGCCGGCGGTCACGCCCGCGGCCGCATGCTCTCCCTCCGGCTCGAAGAACAGCAGTCGCCGGCCATTCACGTTGCGGCGCCCTTCGGCGACGGCAACGGCCCATCCTTCACCCATCTGCGTCGAGGGCGTGATGGGATATGCGCCCGCCGCCTCGCTCGCGGCGGTTTCCATCGCCACCACCGCGCCGCTGCCGTCGACGGCGCGGGAGACACCAGGATAGCGAGGCGCTGCCGGCGCGGCCGGAGCGGCCGCCTTCGGTCTGGAGATCGTCCACGGCATCATTGTGCGTCGCTCCCGGCCATCACCGGCACGCGCGCGAACTGCGCACCGGAGAGCCACACGATCGCGCCGGTCGGGCACCGCTCCACCGCTTGCGGCTCGGCCCACGCGATCTCGTCGTAGTTGATCACGGCCACCCCACTGCTCACGCTGATGAGCCCTTCGGCCGCGTCCTGCACGCACTTCCCGCACGCCGTGCATGCCACTCGGCACTGCGCGAGCGCGTCGTCGCCGGCGATGAGGTTCCGGCACTGCACGAGCAGCTTCGCGTCGAGCGGGCGCAGCTCGAACAGCGACTTCGGGCAGGCGACCACGCAGTCACCGCACGCGGTGCACTTGTCCACGTCCACCACGGGCAGCCCGGTCTCGCTCATGTGGATCGCGTCGAAGTCGCAGGCGCGCGCGCAGTCCGCGAGGCCAAGACAACCCCAGGCGCACCCCTTGCCGCCTCCCGCCACTGCCGCCGCGGCCGCACAGGTGGGAAGTCCGCGATACTCGGCCTGATAGCCGGCGACGTCGGAGCCTCCCGCGCAGAGCAGGCGCGCGACGTTCTTCACCGCGCTGCCGGCGTCGACGCCGAGGTACTGCGCGATCTGCTCGCGCGCCGCCTCGCCGGACACCGTGCATTGCGCGGGCGCCACCGCCCCAGCCACCGCCTGCTCGGCGAAGGCGCGGCAGCCCGGTAGTCCGCAGGCGCCGCAGTTGGCGTTGGGCAGCATCTGCGCGACGACGTCGATGCGCGGATCTTCCCACACCCAGAGCCGCTTGTTGGCGAACGCGATGAAGACGCCGAACACCAGTCCGACCCCGCCGAGGATGAGCACCGCCTGAAGGATCACGACGCGCCTCCCGGCAGCCCTGCCTGTCCGAGCAGCCACGCGGTGATCTTGTCGGTGGCGTCGGTCGCGCCCATCGCGGGCACCGCACCGCCGCCGGCCACCGGCACGCTGAACGGCGTCGCGGCCAGATCGGAGACGACGCGCAGATCCTGCGTCATCTGCCATGCGCTCTGTCCACCGACGGCCTTCTTCGGGGGGTCGGGCAGGTGGCGCACGGTCATGCGCTGCCATGTCTCGCGGCTCGCCGTCGGATCGTGCATGAAGACCGCGGCGCCCTCGGGCATGATCGCCGCCATCGCCGGACCGTTGAACGCCGCAACGCGATCGAGTCCGCTGCCATCCACGGTCTGCACCACGAAGGTGCCAGGCGTGATGCAGCGGGCGAGAGGCGCCGGCGGGGCCGGTCCGCGCACGACGAGCACGATCTTCTCGCGTCCGTCGGCGAAGTCCAGCAGCGCCCCACTCT
>DASSIC010000567.1:0-2314 GCA_035692325.1 Gemmatimonadaceae bacterium
AACGCGGCGTAGCCTCGCCCTTTCTGCGGCGCTGCACCGGCCGCGGCGCGCGCCCGTTCGTGCGCGAGATAGACGAGGAAGAGAAGGACGCCGGCCACGTAGTACAGGCCGATGACTTTCACCAGGAACGACAGCCCGCCCGCCACGCCGGCCGCCACGAGCCAGCGCGCGCGCGCGTCCTCCAGATAGCGCAGCAGCGCCGCGACCCCCGCGGTGGCGAAAAAGAGGTTGTACCACGACGGCATCGGCGCTGGATAGTTCGGCACCGACCACGCGACGGCGAGCAGCGTGATCCCCGCCGCCATCAATGGTCGCGTGAACCGTGACGCTACGTAGAAGACCGCCGGCACCCACAGCAGGAATGCGGCGAAGAGCGCGAGCCGCATCGACCACAAAGTCGTTCCGAGCAGGCGGAACGTCGCGGCATTGAGGTAGGCCAGGCCGCCGGTGTACACGTCGTCGAAGTCGCGCTGCGGCAGCTCACCCAGCAGGACGCGCTGCGCGGCATGCGCGAGCGATCCTTCGTCGAGTGGAACCCAACCGCGGTTCAGGTGCCACGCCACGTACGCCGCGGCGATGCCGAGCACCGACAGCACGACGAGCCGAATGGGTGGGTTCGACCAGTCGATCTGGGTTGGGCGGGTGGCGAGGCGCAGTGCGGGCTCCGGGAGGGGTGACGGACACCTCGGAGACGAACCGCGCGGCGAGCCCGCAACCCACCGGTGACTCAAATCACCGCACCGCTCGCCGCTCGAAGCAACCTTCCCCGCCCTTCACGACCCTGTGGAGAAGATTTCTCGCTTACGGTATGTGACTTGCCGCCTGAGGCAGCGGTGCCGCGAAGCACGGATCTCCCTCGGTGGAAGCGGCTCCCGCAGTAGACAGAGGTGACATGGCGGTTCGGAAGTTTCACGACCGGTCGGGACAGGAGTGGAGCGTGTGGCGCGTCCAGCCCACTTCCAGCACAGCCGGCCTTCAGGAGCGATTCCAGGCCGGTTGGCTCTGCTTCGAGCGCGGGGACGGCGACGGTCGAGCCCGCCTTCCGCTCGATGAAGCACCTCCCGCCTGGGAACAGTTGCCCGACGAGCGGCTCGAGCTGCTATGTCGCGTTGCCGAGTTGGCTTCGCGGCCCCGCGGTGTGACGCCAGCCGACGCGGTGCGTGCTCAGCAGGGAAGCGAGAACTCCGCGCGCTCGCGCACCTCGGGCCCGCGCCACGCCGTCAATCCGGACGAGCGGAGCTAGGCGGACTCTGCAGACGGCGCTCCTTCGCCGTCACCGCCTGCTGCAGGAGCGTATCGAGCTCCTCGTCGGACAGCTCCGTCCATCGCGCTGGATGGCCGGCCAGCCGCCGCCGCGCCGAGTCGTCGAGGCCTTCGAAGCAGATCCAGCCGACCTGGTATTCACCGAGGAAGTTCTTCGCGCGGCCCGTTCCCGATGCGCCCGGGGTGACGGGCCATGCCCGCCAGGCGTGACCACGACGATCGGTGAACTCCCGCACCGTGCCCGTCACGGTGTCGGCGTCCGCGCCCCGCGACCGTGATGCCTGCGACGCGAGCGGTGCCTCCCTCGTGGGACCATCCGCCGTCGAAGCAGCCCGATCCTGCGCCACCTGCTCTCGCAGAGCGATCGTCTGCTTCGCCGCCACGGCCGCCGAGAGCAACGCGTCTTCCAGTCGACGGATCTCCGCCGCCGATTCGTTCGCCACCCCTCGGTCCTCCGCCTCGCACGCTTCACGAAGCAGTCGCGCGAGCTCGGCTTCGGTATCGCGCAGCACCGGCTCGAGCGGATGGCTGTCCTGCGGAGAGCTCGCCACGACGATGATCCCAGGGTGAGTGAGGCACGACGTCGACCGACGCCGCCCACAGCAGCAACGCGCGTGCCCCATTCCGGACACGGTCGCTCACCGGGCCGGCATATATTCCGGCATGACGACAGCCCGGAGAGCGCGCCGATGAGGATCGTGGCCGGCAAGTACGCCGGACGAACGCTGGCGTCGCCGCAGGATCAGCGCGTGCGCCCCACCGCGGAGCATGTGCGCACCGGGCTCCTTGGCCTGCTCTCGGCGGATCTGGCCGATGCACGCGTGCTCGACCTCTTCGCCGGCACCGGCGCGCTCGGACTCGAAGCGATCTCGCGTGGGGCGAAGTGGGCCGACTTCGTCGAATTCCGCCCCGACAGCCTGCACGCACTGCGCGCGAACGTCGCCCTCCTCCGGCTGCGCGAGAAGACGCGCATCTTCAAGCGCGACGCCCTGCCCTTCGCCGCCGCGCTGCCCGTCGACGCCTACGACATCGCCTTCGCCGATCCGCCGTA
>DASSIC010000568.1:0-2877 GCA_035692325.1 Gemmatimonadaceae bacterium
TCAGCGCACTCGACTCGCGCGAGACGGCGGCTCTGTCGCCGCGGCTGGGCGACATCACCTGCCCCACCGCGGTCGTGTGGGGTGCACAGGATCCGCTGCTGCCCGTCTCGCTCGGTCGCCGCCTGGCCGACGCCATTCCCGGCGCCACGATCGACGTCGTGCCGGGCGTGCGTCACTTCCTCCCCGAGGAAGCGCCGCGTCAGGTCGCCGACGTCCTCGCGAACCTGCTCACCCGATGACCGGCAGCCGACCCGCAACGTTCCGCGTCTTGGACGACGACGCTCCCTAGCGGTGCGGAAGGGTGCGCGAGACGCTGTCGGTCGCTACCGCCGGTACGGATGCCTTGAGTGGCGCGATCACCGGCGCAGACGCAGAGTCGCTCGCCATGCGCGCGACCCACTTCGGCGATTCCTCGCTCGTGTCGCGGATCGCCGGCCGCAGCGCGCTCACGGTGTAGCGGCTGCCGGGATTCCAGAGCATCCAGCTGAACATCCCGTTGTCGTACCCCGCCTGCATCTGCGCGTGGAGCTGCTCGGCGCCGTATTTCGGCTTGCCGAGCGTGAAGTCCTGATACCAGGGCACGATGCGGCCCGCATTCTTCACGGCGCGGTTGCGCAGGCGCGCGCCGCGCAGCGCGTGATCGAGCACGGCGTACGGCTGGGCGTTCGGATGGGCGATCCCGTAGCTGCCGCGCGGGTAGTGCGACGGGTAGGTCATCGGGAGCAGCACGTCCGCCTGATCGGCGAATAGCTCCCAGGTCTGGCCGATTCCCATGTCGTTGTCGATCGTGGTCGTCGCGCCGAACACGTCGATGGCCATCGGGGCGCGCAGCGGAGCGAGTCGCGTGCGCAGGTATCCGAGCTGGTCGCGGATCACCTCGTCGCGGCGACGTCCCTTCGCGAGCGGAAAGCGCGCTTCGGTCAGGAGCCGACCTTCGTCGGGGAAGCGCACATAGTCGAACTGCACTTCGCTGAAGCCGAGCCGCACGGCCTCCTCCGCGAGATCGGCGGCGTACGTCCATACGCCACGCTGGTGCGGATCGAGCCACGGATTGCCGTGTGCGTCGAGCCAGGGCTTGCCGTCGGCGCGCCGCTGCACCGCCCACTCGCGCCTCGCGTTGGCCAGCAGCGGGTCCTTGGCCACGACGATGCGCGCGATGGGATAGATGTCGTGCGCGCGCATCGTGTCGAGCAGGGCGCGCATCCGCGCGGCCGGCATCGGGGTGATCTTGTCGGCGCCGATCGTGTGCGCGAGCGGTACCGACGAACGGTAGAGGAGGTACCCACGGTCGTCCTTCACGTCGAGCACGAGCGCGTTCACCTCGGTGCGCTTCGCCACGTCGATCAGCTGCCAGACCTTCTTCCCCACCGCCGCCCACCGGTTCACGTACAGGCCGCGCACGATCGGCGGGCGCGGCACGAGTGGAACGCGGGTGGTGTCGGTCGCCTGCGCGAGCGCGGGCGGCGCCAGGAACAGAGCGGCGAGGAGAAAGCGGACGGGCATCATGAAGGTTGGCGGTTTGCTGAATGACTGGTCGAGCGGTCGCCGGGAAACACCATCGGCGTGAAACGCGGCGTCGCCCCACATCCCCGCCCCTGTGATCGGAGCAGGTAATCGCGTTGGCTAGAGCCGCCTGACCTCGTTCACCGCCTCGACGGCGTGCCCGATGTCGCGCGACAACGCCTTGGCTTCCTGGGTCGCGTTCGCGACGTCGGACATCGCAGTGCCGAGCCCCGACGACCGGAGCTTGAGCAGGTCGAGCCGCAGATTCTGCAGCGCGAGCGATGCACTCTCGAGCTGCCCCGCGAGCACGCCGCGCCGCTCGGACAGCTCACCGATCGTGGCACGTTGGCGGTCGAGCAGGGCGAGGCGCCGCTCCTGTTCCGCGGTCGGAGACGATCCCGCTTCTGCGCGCAGCGCGCTGAGTCTCGCGTCGAGCAGGGCGACCGACGCCCCGCCCACATCCGCGTCGAGCCGGTGCAGCGTGAGCGCGAGCGAGCCCACACGCTGCGCCAGCGCTTCCACCGTAGGGCCCACATCGGGAATCATGTTCCGTTCTTCCGGCGCGAGCCGAGCGAGGGTCTCCTGCACTGCGGCCCGGTCGGAGGCGGCGCGGCGCACCGCCTCGCCGTGCGCGCCCGCGAGCACATCCGCCGGTGCCAGCGACAGCGCCGCATCGGCCGACGCGCCACGGAGTGCAGGAGCCGAACGAGCGCGCTCGGGACCGGCCTCGATCGTGCCGCGCGAGAAGAGCCGACCCAATGGAACGCCGTCGGCCCAGAGCTTCCCGGCGCGTGAGACCACACCGATCGTGATGAAGGCGCCGGGGATCAGGAACCAGAAGTGCTCCGGCGACGTGACGAGGTTCACGACGGCGAGCGACGCGACGGTGACCAGTGAGCCAACCGACCGTCGCCGGAACGCCGTGATCCGCTCTTCCACCGGCCGAGTGGCGTCGAATGCTTCGACGTCGTACCCGCGCTCACGACGCCGGCGCTCGAGCTCCCACTGCTTGTGCTCCCGCCGCCAGGCCTTCCACTCCGCTCGCGTTCCCCAGGTCGGCATGGCCGGCATCGGCGGCATGGGCGGGACGTAAGGCAGGTTCGCGCGCGGCTCCACTACCTGCCGACTGTCGTCCCACGCGCGCGGCGCGGCGGGCGCGGGGTCCGGCCGCTCGACGTACGGCGGCGCGTCGCGCACGCCCGACAGCGCGTCGCGGAACGCGCCGGCGTCCGCCCAGCGGTGCTCGGGCTTCTTGGCCAGCGCACGCGCGATCGCGTTGACGAGATCGCGGGGCACGTCGGGGCGCAGCTGCTCGAGCGGGCGCGGCGTCTCCGAGACGTGCTTCACCAGCATCGCGGGCGTGTTCGACGCCGT
>DASSIC010000569.1:0-5646 GCA_035692325.1 Gemmatimonadaceae bacterium
CCTTCGACAGCTTCCTCACGCTGCGCGGAGTGCGCACGCTGTTCGCGCGCATGCGCGTGCACGAGGAGAACGCGCACGCCGTCGCCCACGCCCTCGAGCAGCACTCCGGCGTGCTGTCGGTGCACTACCCGGGACTGCGCTCGCATGCCGGTCATGGCATCGCGGCGGGTCAGCAGGCGGGATTCGGCGCGATGGTGAGCTTCACCCTGCGTGGCGGGCGCGACGCCGTAGAGGCGTTCACCTCCGAGCTGGCGTGCTTCACGCTCGCTGAATCACTCGGCGGCGTGGAAAGCCTGGTGGCACATCCCGCCACGATGACGCACGCGTCGATGGACGCCGAGGCTCGGCGTACCGCGGGGATCACGGACGGGCTGCTGCGACTATCGGTCGGAATCGAGGCGGCCGACGACCTCGTCGACGATCTGCTTCGCGCACTGGATGCGTGCGGCGCCGCGGCTCAGCTCGCGAGCACTTCCCAGCGCGAGAAGCAGCGGAACCCGAACTCGCGCGCCGCGCGCGCCTGATCCCAGAAGCCGAAGCAGTCGCGCCAGCCTTCCTGCTCGGCGCGCCATGCGCAGCACCAGGTGAAGGCGAACCGATGCTCGGCGTCACGGGCGTAGACCGTCATCTCGCCCGTGAAGTCCGAGCAGCCGGAACGCCCGCGGAGACGAATGCGCTCGATCGGCAGATCGGGGTGCGCATGGAAGAGCTGCGTCAGCACCCGCTCGACCTTGACTCGCGGCGCATGGCCTTCGAGCTCGATGCGAGTCGCCGACCCACCGTCGAGAAACGCCAGGACCTCGGACTTGAAGTCGGGATGCGCGGCGGCAGCGTGCAGATAGGGCAGCAGGTCGGGCATCAGCGGCGGGACCGAGGGTGGAGGGAAGTCCTGAAATATGGCTTCATTTGTTTAAGAATCCAAGGGTGGGGCTTCTCCCCGGCTGCGTGCCTCCATAACCTCAGGGCTTCACGTCAACCGCCCACCGAGCGGACTCGGCCATGCATCGCCTCAAGCCCACCAGGAGCGTGCTCGACATCGCGCGGCGCCTCGAGGCGGCGGGGTTCGAGGCATGGTGCGTGGGCGGCGCGATCCGTGACGCGCTTCTGGGCGGCCATCCGCTGGATTGGGACCTCGCCACCACGGCCACGCCGAAGCAGGTGATCGACCTGTTCGGCCGGCGTCGCACGATCCCGGTCGGAATCGATTTCGGGACCGTGAGCGTGCTCGACGAGGACGGCGTCGCCCACGAGATCACGACCTTCCGGCGCGACGTGAAGACCGATGGCCGCCACGCCGAGGTGGAGTTCGGCGTCAGCCTCGACGACGATCTGGCGCGGCGCGATTTCACGATCAACGCGATCGCCTACCGGCCGAAGACGCAGGAGCTGCGCGATCCCTTCGGTGGCCGTGCCGACATCGAAGCGAAGGTGGTGCGGGCCGTCGGCGACGCCGAGCAGCGCATGCGCGAGGATCGGCTGCGCGCCCTGCGCGCCATTCGCTTCGCCGCCCGCTATCACTTCGCCATCGAGCCGGCGACGCGCATCGCGATCGACCAGTCGGCACCATTTCTCGGCCGCCTCTCGGCCGAGCGCGTGCAGCAGGAGCTGATCAAGACGATGGAACAGGTCGATCGGCCGTCCGTCGCCCTGCGACTCTGGCGCGACTCCGGTGCGCTCGCCGCGCTGATCGCTCCATTGGCTGGCGTGAGCGACGTGGCACTCGCCACGCTCGACGTGCTGCCCAGGGAAATGGCCGTCCGGCGTGCGCCACAGCGCACCACGAACCGGCTCGCGGCCCTCTTCCTCGACGTTCCCGCCTCGCAGGTGCGGCGCACGCTGGCCGACCTTCGCGTCTCGAAGCACCAGACGAACTGGGTGTCGTCGCTCGCCGAAGGATGGCAGCGCATCGGCGCCCCGCTCCGCGCCGCACTCATGGAGGGCACGCCGACGGACGAGCAGGTACGTCGATGGCTTGCCACACTCGGGCGGCTTTACGCTGGCGCGCTCCTTCGTGTCGCCGCGGCGCGATGGGCGGCCGAGCGCTCTGCCGGGCGTCTCGCCCCGACGGCGGCGGCGGTGCGCGCCCTGCATAGGCGGATGCGGCGCAGCATGTACCGGGATGCGCTTCACGTGGCCGACCTGCGTGTCGGCGGCGACGAGCTGCGGCAGTTGGGCATCCCTGCCGGGCCGATCTATGCTAAGATTCTCCAGGCGTTGCTCGAGCGAGTGCTGGAGGATCCGGCACGGAACACGCCTGAGGCACTGCTCGCCGAGGTGCCGCGACTGGTGGCGGCGCTCGGCGAGCGAGCAGGGCCGGCGACTCACCCTTCGACCGAGCAGTAGACGCGAATGCTATTTCGTGGCAAGCAGCCCGAGTCGTCGATCTGGCGGCGATTCCGCGCCAGCAACGACGGCTTCACCTTCAGCGAGGAAAACGGCGTCTTCACGGCGCACGTCGTCGCGAACGCGGAGCGGATCGTCGATCTGTTCTGGACGCTGTCGGAGCTGCTCAGCCCGGCCGTGGACCTGCACATCGACGACCTGCGCAGCGGCCGGAGCTGGAAGGGCGAGGCGCTCGCGCTCCCCGACGTCCGCGATGCGATCGCGCGGATCCGCCTGCTGCTCGCGCGGTTCGGGGGCACGGAGGTGAGCGTCTTCAACTCCGAGGACCAGCTCTCGCTCAATCCGCACCTCGAGCTGTTCATCTACTCGAAGTCCGACAAGTGGCTGTATCTGCTCGAGGGACGCGGGCTCGAGGAGCGCACGCGGCTGCAGCCGAAGAGCTGGAAGATCCAGCGTCAGTCCTTTCCGGCGGCGCCTGATCTCGTGAGCGCCGTCGCCGCCGCGGCGGAGCGTCTCGGACTGCAACGGGTGTAAGACTGCCGCACGACCGCCGCCGCGCCCAGCGGTATCCATGACCACCACCCCAATCGCGTACGCGCTCGCCGCCGCGAGCGCGAACCTCATTGGTGCGCTCGCGGTGACGTCGCGCGCTCGATGGAGCGTGCGCGCGCTCGACGGCATGCTCGCGTTCGCGGCCGGGTTCATGATCGCGGTCGGGCTGATCGACCTGCTCCCCGAGGCACTCGCTCGCGGGGGGCACACCGCGGCCGTCGTGGCTCTTGGCGGATACCTGGCTGTCCATCTCACCCAGCACGTGATCGGCACCCACTTTCATTTCGGTGAAGAGACGCACCGGGTGTCCGAGGCGGTGTCCGTGGCGGCGCTCGTCGGGCTGCTCCTGCACACCTTCGTGGACGGCGTGGCTGTGGCGAGTGGCCTGGAGGTCGGTGGCGCGGTCGGTGCGCTGGTGTTCATCGCCGTGATCCTGCACAAGGTGCCCGAAGGGCTCGCGATCTCCAGTCTGTTCCTAGCGGCCGGTCAGGGGCGCCGGCGTGCGCTGCTCGCGGCCGGCGCGCTGGGCCTGGCGACGATCGCCGGACTTCTACTCACCGATCACGTCGCCGCGCTGCGCGATCACGGGCTCGCGCTGGCGGCGGGCGTGACGCTGTACGTCGGCATGTCCAACCTGGTGCCGGAGTTCCGCGCGCGGGGCGGATGGCATCTGCCACTCGCCTTCGTGGGCGGGACGGCGACGTACTTCCTCGCGCGAACACTCGCCGGCGCCTGACATGGCGGATCGACGCCCGGGCCGCGGCCGTTCCGCCGGCCCATCGCTCTTCGCCGCCGCCGCGCCGCCGCAGCCGTTGGCGGCGCGCATGCGGCCCCGTTCACTGGACGAATACGCGGGGCAGTCCCACCTGCTCGCGCCGGGCATGCCGCTGCGCGAGAGCATCGAGAAGGGAACGGTTACCTCGATGGTGTTCTGGGGACCGCCGGGGACGGGCAAGACCACGCTCGCCCGACTCATCGCGCGCTACACCGATCGCGAGTTCGTGCCCTTCTCCGCCGTCACCGAGGGCGTGCCGCGCGTGCGCGAGATCGTGCGCGAGGCGGAGGACCGGCTGGAGACGGGCCGCGGGACGATCCTGTTCGCCGACGAGATCCACCGGTTCAACAAGGCGCAGCAGGACGCCTTTCTCCCGCACGTGGAGTCGGGCACGATCACCCTGATCGGCGCGACGACGGAGAATCCCAGCTTCGAGATCAACGGCGCGCTGCTGTCGCGCGTGCGCGTGTTCGTGCTGCAGCCGTTGTCGCCCGCCGACATCCGCATCGTGCTTCACCGCGCGCTCGGCGACGCGGAGCGCGGCCTCGGCGCGATGGGACTCACGGTGGACGACGATGCGCTCGATCTGCTGGCGACCGAGGCGGACGGCGACGCGCGCCGAGCGCTCACGGTGCTCGAGGCGGCGGCGGATCACGTGGGCACGGGGGGGCGCATCACCGCGCAGGCGGCGCGAGAGGCGGCGCAGCTGCGCTTCTCGCGCTACGACAAGGGGGGCGAGGAGACGTATAACATCCTCAGCGCCTTTCACAAGTCGTTGCGTGGGAGCGATCCGCAGGCCGCGCTGTACTGGATGGCGCGCATGCTCGAGGGTGGGCAGGATCCGATGGTGATCTTCCGGCGCGCGATCGCCATGGCGGCGGAGGACATCGGGCTCGCCGACCCCGAGGCGCTGAAGCTCGCCGTTGCCGCGCGTGACGCGTATCACATGCTCGGCGCGCCGGAAGGGTACCTTCCACTCGCGCAGATGGTGATCTACCTGGCGACGGCGCCCAAGTCGAACAGCAGCTATCGCGCGCTGAGCGCGGCACTCGAGGCGGCGCGCGAACATCCGGCGGCCCCTGTGCCGCTGCACGTGCGCAACGCACCGACGAAGCTGATGAAGGAACTGGGGTATCACGAGGGGTATCAGTACGCGCATTCGGTCCCCGAGGCATACATCCCGCAGGAGTACCTGCCCGAGTCGCTCGCCGGCTCCGCGTTCTACGAGCCGGGTCCCTTCGGCTTCGAGAAGGAGATCGCGAAGCGGCTGGCGTGGTGGCAGGAGCTGCGGGCGCGCGCGCAAGGCGCCGGGTCGCCGGGGAAGCAACCGTCAACGGAGGAGTGAACGATGCGTCGATTGATGTTGGGTGCGGCCACGGCCGCGATCGCGATCACGGCTGGCTGCAGCGCGCTGGGCAAGGCGGCGTTCCAGCAGCCCGTGGTGAATCTGAAGGACGTCTCCGTGCAGGGCGTCGGGCTGACCGGCGGCCAGCTCGCGGTCAAGCTCAACGTGTTCAACCCGAACGGCTATCGCCTCGACGCGACGCGCCTGTCGTACAACGTGCAGGTGGGCGACAACGGCAGCGGCGTCAACCTCGCGACGGGCATCCTGGACAGCCAGTTCACCGTGCAGTCGGGCGACTCGACCACGGTGACGATCCCGGTCAGCTTCACCTATGCGGGCATCGGCGCGGCGGGCCGCCAGCTGCTGAACAGCGGCGCGGTTCCCTATCGGGTGAACGGCGACGTGACGGTGGGCACCGTCGTAGGTAACTTCACCGTACCCTACAGCTCCACCGGCCGCTTCACGGCGTTCGGCGGCAACTCGCGCTAATAGAGGACGACTCATCTCCCGCGATCTGATCACCGTCACCGCACCAATCGAGCGCGCGCTCCTCGTCGGGGCGCCGCTCAAGCGGGCGGGCGCGCGCAAGGCGCTCGACGAACACCTCCGCGAGCTCGAGCGCCTGGCCGAC
>DASSIC010000570.1:0-6304 GCA_035692325.1 Gemmatimonadaceae bacterium
GACCGTTCGACCGTGCATCGTGACGCGGCCGGGCACGAGCACGTACGAAAGCTGCGCGACGTTCCCCTGCCCCTTTCCGGACGCGCCGAGGGCGCGGAAGATCATCGCCGTGTCGATCGTGACCGCCGGCGGTGCGGAGGCGACGACCGGCCGCGGTATGGACGTCAGCGCGAGCACGTGATCGAGACGCGTCGCGAGATCCACCGCTCGTCCCTGTCCGTGGAAGTGCACGTAGGTGATGCGCGGCTCCTCGCCGCTCAGGTGATTGTGGATCGCCGTCACGTCCAGCCGCTGGCGCGACAGCTCGGCGAGCACGGGCTTCACCTCGGCGGTGACGAGCACGAGGTCGCCCATCATCATCGCGTTGGCGGGTGCGCCGCCGAAGCCCGCCCACGCGCCGAGTGCCAGCGCGGGGGAAACCGTGACGTCGCCGATGCGGAGCGTGATGTCGCGGCGCGGGAAGTTGTAGCGATGGTAGCCGCCGGTGAGCATCCCCTGCGTCTTCAGGATGCTGCTCACCGAGTCCCATGGCGCTCCGAGCGGTGCCTGCGCGGTGGCGGTGAGCGGAAGTGACAGGGCGAGCAGCCCGACGACCAGCGTTCCAGCGCGCGACGGCATGTGGCACCTCGGTCGATGACAGGAAGAACCTCGCATGGAGTATGTAGTGAAGTCGTGTCGCGTGGGAGAAGTGGCGGTCGAAGCTGAACGCCAGCTGTCGCATTGCCTTCGCTCGTGGGAGCACCGATCTTGTCGGCATGAGCGAGCGGCGATACACGGAAGAGGAGATCGCGACGATCTTCCACGTCGCGGCGGAAGCGCCGTCCACGCCGTCGCAGCAGTTGTCGCGCGTCGACGGGCTGACGCTGGCCGACCTCCAGGCGATCGGCAAGGAGGTCGGTCTTGCTCCCGACGCCGTCGCGCACGCCGCACAGACGCTCGAGGTGCGCCAGAGCGCGGTGTCACGGAAGTTCCTTGGCTTCGACGTCGGCGTCGAGCGTCGGGTGACGCTGCGCCGCCGCCTGACCGACGACGAGTGGGAGCAGCTCGTCGTGCACCTGCGCGACGTGTTCAAGGCGCGAGGGAGCGTGCGGGCCGACGGCTCTCTCCGTCAGTGGACGAACGGCAACCTCTACGTACTCATGGAGCCCACGCCGACCGGCGCGCGCATCCGGCTCGGCTCGCGCCATGCCGCCGCCGCCGCGTCGCTGAGGATGGGCGCCGTCGGGCTCACCGTCGCGACGATTCTCGCGATCGGCCATTTCTTCGGCGGTGCGTCGGCCGACATGGGCACCATCTCGGGGCTGTTCGCCGGCGGCGGAATCCTCGTGGGCAATGGCGCGCTGCGACTGCCGCGCTGGGCGCGTCTGCGTGGGCGCCAGATGGAAGACATCGCGGCGCGGCTCGCGCTTCCCCCAGGCTCCACGACGATCCCGGAATTGAAGGCACCAGAGGAGGATTGAGCGAAGTCCCACCCGCACCGAGTGCATCATGAACTACCTGATCGGCGTCCTTCTCGCGCTCGCGTCCGTCCTCCTGGCATTGGTGGTCGGATTCGACCGGCGGACCTTCTACGCCACGATGCTGATCGTCGTCGCGACGTACTTCGTCCTGTTCGCCGTGATGTCCGGCGTGATGCGGCCGGTGGTACTGGAGTCCGCCGTGATGGCCCTGTTCATCGTACTCGCCGCGGTCGGCTATCGACGAGGCGAGTGGATCGTGGCGGCGGGGCTGGCCGCGCACGGCTTATCCGATTTCGTGCATGGCGCGGTCATCGCGAATCCGGGCACTCCATCGTGGTGGCCCGGATTCTGTGCGTCGTATGACATCGCGGCAGCCATCGCTCTCATGTGGATCATCCGCCCCGCCAGCCAGATGCGGGCGCAAGGGGTGACGACATGAGACGCTGGCTGCGGTACGTCGCGCTGGGGCTTGGTGCCATCGCCGCGCTGGTGCTGCTCGTCGGCGTGATCTACGAGCAGAATGGCCACCGCATCGCCGCGCGCGACTATCCACCGCGCGGAAGACTCGTCGACATCGGCGGGCGACGCCTGCAGCTCGATTGTCGCGGCGCGGGCTCGCCGACGATCGTGTTCGAGTCGGGACTGGCGCTCGATGGTTCGTTGAGCTGGGCGCTGGTGCACGACTCCATCGCAAGGTTCACCCGCGCGTGCGCCTACAGCCGCGCGGGTCTGCTGTGGAGCGATCCACGCGCCGGCCCGCAGACCGGCAGCTCGGTCGCCGAGGATCTCCACGCCCTGCTGCGCGCGGCGGGAGAAGCGCCCCCGCTCGTGCTGGTCGGTCACTCCAGCGGCGGAGCCTATGTCGTCGCGTACACCCAGCGCTATGGCGGCGACGTCGCCGGCCTGGTGCTGGTGGACGCGTCACATCCCGATCAGGTCGCGCGATTCCGCGAGGTCACGCCGGTGACGCTGCACCAGTCGATGCGCGGGCCCGCCATCGCATCGCGATTCGCCTGGACCGGACTGGTTCGGATGGCGACGTCGGGGATGCCGGGACAGCCGCACGAACCGGTGGAGGTGACGCGCACCAAGGCCGCCTACGCCTCCACCTCGCTGAAGGCGGTGGTGAAGGAAGCGAATGGGCTCGATGCCACCTTCGCCGAGGTCGGCCGTGCTCACCAGCTCGGCGAGCGACCGCTGTTCGTGCTGACCGCCGGCGCGCCGACACCGGCGGACGAGTTGAAGGCGATGCAGATGACGCCGGCGCAAGGACAGCGACGGAAGGAGATCTGGATCGCGCTGCAGAACGAGGAAGCAGGCTGGTCGTCGCACAGTCAGCACACGGTGGTGGACGACGCTACCCACGCCATCCAGCTCGACCGTCCCGACGTCGTGATCGCCGCGGTGCGCTCGGTCGTCGACAGCGTGCGCGCTCGACGCGGCCCGTAACGCACCGCGTCGAACGCGCCCGCACATCGCTCAGCGCGGCGCGACCTCGAAGCTGAACATCATCCCGGCCTCGATGTGCTCGGCGATGTGACAGTGCGCCATCCATCGCCCCGGGTTGGTGACGTCGAGCAGGATGTCGACCGTCTCGCCGGCATGCACGAGCACCGTGTCCTTCCACACCAGGTTGGGCTCGACGACGCCGTCCCTGGACAGGATGAGGAAGCGGCCCGCCCCATGGATGTGGAAGGGATGGGGCATCGGATGATCGGAGTCCATCTCGTTCACGAGGCGGATCTTCACCCGGTCGCCCACCGTGAACTTCCAGTGGATGTCGTGGTTCACCGCGCCGGTCGTGCGATCGATCAGCTTCCAGATCATGTTGCCGCGATCCGAGTCGCGGTTGATCTCCGGCATGAGATCCTCCCACTCGATCCCGTCGGCTGCCTCGTCGCTCGCGTCGGCGGCATCTGCGTGGGCGTGTGCGTCGCCATGTCCGTGCCCATGTCCGTGTGCATGCGCCCCACTCGAGCGGGACGCATCGTCCGCGGACGCGTCGGCCTTTCGAGGCACGAGCTTCATTCCACACTTCGGGCACTTGCCCGGCTCGCGGGCGGTGACCTCGGGATGCATCGGGCATACGTAGACGGCATCGGCCGCCGCGTGTGCGTCTCCATATAGAAGGGGCATCGACGCGACGAAGGCGATCACCTTGTCGGGCGCGCGGTCGAGATCGGCCGCGAGCGCGAGCCGCTGTGCGCTGAGCTCCGCGTCCATCCGCAGCACGTCGAACGAGCGCGCGGCCTGGGAGTGCGTCTCGCCGGAGACGGAGAAGGCCCCGAGGTCGTAGACCTGGTCCGGAGTGCGATGCTCGAGCCGAGCCTCGCCCGGTTGCGTGAACAGCACGTCGACCACCGCGCGCTCGGATGGGGAGAGCAGCACCTCGTCGACGAACGTTTCGCGCTCGCACCGGCCGCTGTCGCCGCCGACGAGCTTCATTCTCGCGCCGGCCACCGCGAAGTTGAAGAACCGGGTGTTGGCCGTGTTGACGAGGAAGAGCCGGACCACCTCGCCGACCGCCGCGCTGGAGGTGAAGCGCGTCTGGCCATTCACGAGCAGCACGTTCCCGAACCGCCCCATCGCCGTGTGCGTGGGGCCGGAGCGATGGAAGGGCGCCATGCGGCCCTCCTCGATCAGCACGTCGTCGAGGGTGATGCTGAGCTGCCGGTCCGCCTCCGGCCAGTACGCGGGATCGGCGGGTTCGACGATGACGGTGGCGTACAGTCCCATCTCCTGCGCGAAGTCTTCGCGCAGGTGCGGGTGATACCAGTAGATGCCGGGATCGGGGAACTGCACGGCGCAGGTGTACGCACCGCCGATCGCGATCGGGGCCTGCGTGTCTTCCGGCACGCCGTCGGAGCGGTTGTCGAGACGCAGGCCGTGCCAGTGCACCGTCGTCTCGATGTCGCCGTCGTTCGCCGCCCGCACGGTGATCTCCGACCCCTGGTCGACGTGCAGCGTGGGCCCCGGAATGGAACCGTTGTACGCCAGCATCCGGACCTCCGCGTCCCCGAACCGCTTGCGCACCGGAGTGATGCGGAGGTCGAAATGATCCCCGTTTCGGAGTCGTACCGTGGCCGGCATCGCTACCTCCGCCAGCCCCTCGGTTCCCGTCGGGTACACGTTGCCGGACTCCATGGCTCCCTCCGCGTGGATTGGACGACGAGCGTTGCCCAATGAGACATGGGGCGCAGGGGCTGTCTCCGCCAGTCCCGACGCACCCGGCGCGTCGCTCTTTCCATCGGGGCGGTGGCGTCACAGGGTTCGGCGCTTCTCCGCGCGATACCTCCCGGGGGCCTGCCCCCGTTCGCGCGAGAAGGCACGCGAGAAGGCGAACTCCGACGTGTAGCCGACGCGATGCGCGATCGCGCCCACGGCGTCGCTCGTGTCGCGGAGATGCTGCGCGGCCAGGTCCATGCGCCAATGTGTGAGATAGGCGAGAGGCGGCTCGCCGACGAGCGCGGTGAACCGTCGCGTGAACGCGGCGCGGGAGAGGCAGACCTCGCGCGCGAGCAGGTCGATCGTCCACGCGGCCGCGGGGGCCGAGTGCATCACGGTGAGCGCACGACCGATCGCAGGATCGCGCAACGCCGCGAGCCACGACGCGGGTAGATCGTCCCGGCCCAAGATCCACGTGCGAACGATGTGGACGAACAGCACGTCGATGAGTCGGCCGATCACCGTGCCGCGCCCCGGACCGGGCGAGGCCAACTCATAGCGGAGCAATTGCAGCGTGGACTGCATCGGGCTGTTGGGGGCGATCGCATTGCCCGGTACCACAAGCACTGTAGGGAGAAACGACAGGAAGGGATGCGTGACTTCGTGATCGTAGTCGTATGTCGCGCAGAAGAGATGTGTGGAGTTCCCCGTGCCGGGAAGCACGAGCTCCCCCGCGGCGTTACGAGCTTTCAGCTTCGCTGCGCGATCCCATGCCTGGGTCGGCCCCGACGAGCTGCTCGCGAGACTGTGCGGTGCTCCGTGCGGGAGCAGCACGACGTCGCCGGGTAGAAGCTCACGTGGGATCTCGCCAGCGATGCGAAGCCAGCAACTGCCCGCAGTGACGACGTGAAAGGTGGCGCCCGCCGCCCGCGGCAGGCGCAGTCCCCACGGCGCGTGTGCGCGCAGGTGTGCCATCACCGCGCCGCGCACGCGGAGAAGGTTGAGCACGTCGTCGAGGGGGCACCGCTCTTCGGCCAGATCGAACATATGTGCGTGGGAGTCTCAGATAAGATATAAACGATCCAGATGGATAAATAAACGACCTAATCGGTCATAGATCGGCTCATTCCACCTGTGTACCCTGATGGCGTGTCATCTCACCTCACAGTGGAGAGCCAGTCGATGAGTGGATCGTTCCTGAACAATGGCGAGCTGTTTCCGGCGATTCCGGCCGATGCGGTGGCGGGGGGAGCCGTTGTGGTGCCGGAGTATCTCGGTGGGTCGTATGGTGTCGTGCTGCTCTATCGCGGCGCCTGGTGCCCGTACTGCAACGCGCAACTCGCCGCGTTTGCGCGGGCACATGACACGCTTGCCGCGCTCGACGTGAAGGTGGTCGCGCTCTCGGCGGATGACGGGGCGACGGCGGCCGCGACGGTCGAGAAGTACGGCATTCGCTTTCTCGTCGGGCACAGCGCGGACGTGGATCGCATCGCCGCCGCGACCGGAGCCTACGTGAATGAGGAGCCCAGGCACTTTCACACGACCGGCTTCGTGCTCGACCCCGACGGTCGTGTGATTACTGCCGTCTACTCGAGCGGCGCAATCGGTCGCCTCGTGCCCGACGACGTGGCGGGGTTCATTCGCTACGTGAAGTCGCACGCATGAGTCCCGCCATTCTG
>DASSIC010000571.1:0-4088 GCA_035692325.1 Gemmatimonadaceae bacterium
CGCGTTGGCGAACGCGCCCACGACGACCCCCGCCATGAGCACGAGGCGGGCGTCGCCGCGCCCGCCGGCGGCGCGCGCGACGAGGAGCGTGAGCGCCACGGCGCCGAGCGCGCCCGCGAACCCGGCGAGCGGGATGATCCCGGCGGGCGCATGCAGCGCCACCGCCACCACGGCGCCGACCGCTGCGCCGCCGGACACGCCAAGCAGATACGGTTCCGCGAGCGCGTTGCGCGTCGCGCCCTGGAGCGCGGCACCGGCGGCGCCGAGCCCCGCCCCGACCAGCGCCGCCAGCAGCACGCGCGGCAGCCGCAGCTCGCGCACGACGGCGATCTGCATCGGCGCGCCGGAACCGACGATGCCGTGAACCACCTCGACAGCGGAGAGGCGCAGGGTACCGTACATGACGCCCAGGATCAACGCCGCTCCGAGCGCGAGCGCGAGCAGCATCCAACGCGAAGCGGTCACTCGAGCCCCGCCTCTGGATGCAGCAGACGCGCGAGCGATACCGCGCTCATCCCCACGCGCGCCGAGGGCCCGTTCACGATCGTCGTGTCGAACACGAACACGCGCCCCTCGCGCACGGCGCGCAGCGTCCGCCACTTGGGGTCGACGAGCATCCGGGCGCGCGTCGTCGCCGACGCGAGGATGACGTCCGGGTCCCGCCTCAGCAGATCCTCGAACGCGACCGTCGGTGACGGCGCCGGCAGCGAGTCGTAGACGTTTCGCGCGCCGGCCACCTTCAGCATCTCGTTCAGGAAGCTGCCGCCGCCAACGGCCATCAACGGACTCTCCCACAGGAACCAGAAGACACGCGGATGCGGCAGCGCGGCCGTGCGCGCAAAGGTCGTGGCGAGCGTCTGCCCGACGCTGTCGATCGTGTTCCGCGCGGCGATGGTATCACCGACGATGCGGCCGAGCGCCTCGGTGACACGGGCGAAGTCGGCGATGCGGTCCACCTTGTACGACACCGTGGGCACCCGCGCAGCGCGGAGGCGGCGCGCGGCGTCGCGGTTGTCCTGGCTGGCGTACAGGATCACGAGGTCGGGGCGCGCGGCGAGCACCGCCTCGACGTTCGGCCGCAGTCCAGGACCGAGGTCGGGCACCGCGCGCACCTGCACGGGGAGAAAGTCGTACGACGTGCGTCCGACGAGACGTTCACCCGCGCCGATGGCGTAGAGCAGCTCCGTCGTCGTGGGATTGAGCGAGACGATGCGCTGCGGCGCGGCGCCGACGGAAATCGTGTCGCCGAAGTCGTCGACGGCGATGGTCCCTGCCGCAGGCGGCCGACGCTCACAGCCGGCGAGCAGGCACGCGGCGACGACGGTGGTTGCCAGCCGAGCGACGCGCCGCGGGGCGATGTGCAGGACGAGTGGGCGACGAAACACGACGGGCACGCTCCCGAGTGGAAGAGTGCCCGATACGGACGCAGCGCGGCGATCTGCCGGCGGCGTGACGTCTCAGCCCTCCCCCGAGGACCTGTGAACGCTGCGCGAATGGAGTCGTCTCCTGGCTCCGGGCCGCGCCGCCCCGCCTTCCCGACCGCAGTCAGTGGCGTGTGGAGGGTTGCGCGTACAACTGCCCGTTACAGTGGCGGGGCCGCGCCGGCATTGCACCGGCTTCCGTGTCCCCGTTCGCGTTGAATTGTGGCGGGAATCTACGCGGCGCCGCTTCGCGCGGCAAGCGCGGCGCTCAACTGCGCCTTGAGTGCGGCGCGTTCGCTCGCGTATCGCTCGGGCGTGAGCGATGCGTCACCGGCCTCGTGTCGCGCATCCAGTGCGGCGATCGCGGCCGCGAGCGATTCCGTGGACACGGCGGGCGTGTCGACCGCGGCGCGCGGGCCGCGGCGGACGAGGGCGCGCGCCAGCGTGGCGATCATCGCGAGCGCGATCAGGATCGCGACGCCGACGAGCACGCGCGTGCGCGTGGCGGCGGTCGTCACGGGCACGTCGATGCGCACGCGTTCTCCCGCCGGCGCGCTCTGCGCGAGAAAGCGCTTGAAGGTGCGCCCCTGCGTGGTGGCGTCGCCCATCGACCGGAGGTTCGTCGCGCGCACCTGCGCCGCCGCTTCCTCGAGCAGCACCTCGAACACACCGGTCTGTCCCTCGACGGTGAGCTCGAGAGGGAAGGCGTTCGGCGGCAGCGAGTAGCTGTAGCTGAGCTGCTTCACACCAGGGCCGAACGCGGCAGCGAGCGTCACGCGGTCGCCTCGCCGCTGGAGCGTTACCGGCGACACGTCGCCCTGCCCCGCGGTGAAGCGCTCGGCGGCGTGCGGGATCGGCGCCGACCAGACCGGGGCGAGCGAGTCGCGGCCGACCGCCGTGACCGTGGTGTCGTTGGAGAGCTCGTACACCTCCACGATGTCGCGCAGGCCGTCGGGCTTCGGCGCACTCACCACGACGTGATGCCCCTGCACCGTGAACTTCACCGGCGCGGAGGTGGTGTCGAACACCGTGATCTCCGCGTCGTCCACGTTCGCGCGCACGCCACGCAGCGGCGCGGAGAAGTAGGCGATGCCATGGTGGAGCGCCGCGGCGAAGTAGACCGCCTCGTCGCTGCCGAAGCGGCGATAGCGAATCGTGTAGCGTCCCGCCGCATCCGTACGCACGCTGTCCAGCGCCCCCGCGCTGTCGGGGCCGACGCGATGTACGGTGACCATCACGCCGGGGATACCGACCTCCCGGTCCTTTCCGGGCGTGACGACGCGGCCGGCGACGACCGCCGCCACCGGAGGGGCATCGGGGACGGGAAGCTGGGCGCGCGCGGGCGCAGCGCCGCCGACGATGCCGAGCGACGCGACGAGCAGTCGACGGGCGCGCGAGCTACGGATTGAACTTCCCGAAATCTTCAGGCCGCAGCGCCTCCAGATACGCCTTGAGCTGCTCCGCCGACAGCTCGGCGTCGTCGGTCGCCTCTGCGGAGGGGAGACCGAGCTCCAGCTCC
This sequence comes from Gemmatimonadaceae bacterium, assembly GCA_035692325.1. Taxonomy (GTDB): domain Bacteria; phylum Gemmatimonadota; class Gemmatimonadetes; order Gemmatimonadales; family Gemmatimonadaceae; genus AG11. The sequence continues at coordinate 2,941 of DASSIC010000571.1, forward strand.
TCGGCTCCACCCTCCTCCTCGCCTTCCTCCGATTCCTCCGCCGGGTCCACGAGCAGCGATTCGGCGGCGTAGATGGGTGCGGACAGCCGGAGCGCGACGGCGATGCTGTCGGAGGGCCGGGCGTCGATCTGCACGAGCTCCGTGCCGCGCTGCACGTGGAGCTCCGCGTAGTACGTGCTCTTCTCGACGCGCGTGATCTGCACCCGGCGGAGCTGCGCCCCCATGCCGACGATGAGGCTCCGCACGAGGTCGTGCGTGAGCGGGCGCGACCGCTTCACGTTGTGCATGTGCATGACGATCGACTCGGCCTCGGGCTGCCCGATCCAGATTGGGAGCAGCCGCGTGCCGTCGCGCTCCTGGAGCACGACGACGTACGAGTTGGTCGAGCTGTCCAGCCCGAGGCGAGAGACGGTGACTTCGATCATCGGTCCTTCCCACTCCGGGCGGACGCCGCCGTGCTGGCGTCCGCCCGCGTCATGCTAGTCCTCGGCCCGCGCCGAACGCTTCAGCGCCGCGGCCTTGTCGGTGCGCTCCCATGTGAAGAGCGTCCCGGTGTTGCGCCCGCGCGGATTCTTCTCCGGCGTCCGGCCGAAGTGCCCGTACGCCGCCGTGGCGCTGTAGATCGGTTGACGCAAGTCGAGCGCCTTGGCGATCCCCTTCGGCGTGAGGTCGAAGTTCGCCTTCACCGCCTCGAGGATGCGCGCTTCCGGCACCGTGTTCGTCCCGAAGGTATCGACGCGCACCGAGACGGGCTCGGCCACGCCGATCGCGTACGCGACCTGCACCTCGCAGCGGCGGGCGAGCTTGGCGGCGACGATGTTCTTCGCCACCCATCGCGCCGCGTAGCATGCGGAGCGGTCCACCTTGGAGGGATCCTTGCCGCTGAACGCGCCGCCGCCATGACGACCCATGCCGCCGTAGGTGTCGACGATGATCTTGCGGCCGGTGAGCCCGGCGTCGCCCTGCGGTCCGCCGATCTCGAAGCGCCCGGTCGGATTGATGTGATACTTGATCTTCCGGTCGCGAAGGTCCTTAGGGATCGATGCCTCGATCACGTCGGCGATCACGGCCTTGCGCAGCTTCGAGTTCGACACGCCCTCGGCGTGCTGTGTGCTCACGACGACCGTATCCACCGAGACCGGCACGTT
>DASSIC010000572.1:0-2448 GCA_035692325.1 Gemmatimonadaceae bacterium
GACGTCACCGCCGGACGCGCGTGCGACGAACGCGGTGCGCTCTTCCACCGGAAGCGCGCTCGCTTCGGCGAACAGCTCCTTCACGCGCTGCCAGCGCTCTGGCGTCACGCGCCGTCCAGCTCGCGGCGCAGCCACGCGCGCGCAACGGCCCATTCGCGCTTCACCGTGGCGGGAGAGACACCGAGCGCTTCCGCCGTGTCTTCGATTCCGAGCCCGCCGAAGTAGCGCAGCTCGACGAGTCGCGCCTGATCGGGGTCGAGCGCCGCGAGTCGCTCGAGTGCCTCGTGCAGCGCGAGCACGTCCAGGTCCGCATCCGGCTCGCTGCCGGCGCTCGCGTGGCCGAGCGTGACGCGCTGCAGTGCGCCCCCGCGCTTGTCGGCGAGGCGCGCCCGTGCATGGTCCACCAGCACCCGGCGCATCATCTGCGCGGCCACGCCGAAGAAGTGCGCGCGACTGCGCCATTCCACTCGGCGCTGATCGACGAGACGGAGATACGCCTCGTGGACGACCGCGGTGGCCTGGAGCGTGTGCGCATCTCCCTCGCGGCGCATCGCGCGCGCGGCCTGCCGGTGCAGCTCGTCGTAGATCGCCGCCAGCAGCCGGTCGCCGGCTGTCGCGTCGCCACCGCTCCATGCGAGGAGGAGCCCGGTCACGTCAGCCGCTGGTGCGGAGTTGTCGGAGTCGTCGGAGGCGCGCGGCACGGGCGACGTTAGATGCGGTGGCTGGGAGCGTCAAGGGACGGATCATACACCCGTGAGCCGATCCGGTGCGACGTTCCGCGTTCCTGATGAACCCTTCGTTCAGGAGCCGTCCATGCCGCAGACCCTCGAGGCGCCACCGCATGAGATCCCATACCGCAGATCGACCATCGCGGACGTCGCAGATCAGGAGGAGTATCGTTCCTTCGGCAACATGGAGTCGCGCAACGGGCTCCAGGAGCGCTTCGAGATCCCGCTGCTCGTGCGCGCATTGCGACTGCCGCAGGGCGGCCGAGTGCTCGAGGTAGGATGTGGCCGCGGCGTCGCGCTGCCCGTGCTCGCCGAGCGGCTTCGTCCAGCCTCGCTCGTGGGAGTCGACGTCGATCGCTCGCTCGTTGAAGTCGCGCGACAGCGTGTCGTGCGCACCGGCACGCGCGCCGAGGTACAGGTGGCCGATGTGCGAGCGCTGCCGTTCGAGGACGGCAGCTTCGACCTGGTGATCGATTTCGGCACCTGCTATCACGTGAGCGGCGGCGTTGCCGGTCGGTCGACTGCGCTGCGCGAGATCGGGCGCGTGCTGCGCGCCGGCGGATTGTTCGTGCATGAAACGCCAGTGGCGCAGATGCTCGCGCATCCCGTGCGCTCGTTCGGGCGCCGACTTCCTTGGGCAGAGGTCGCGCTCCTGACCAGCGAACGACGCGCGGTGCTGTGGTCGGCGAGGCGGCGGGGTGCGGCGCCGCGAGTCAGCGCGCTCGCAGCGCCCGCGTGAGCACGCGATCGAGCGCGTTGGCGAAGGCCTGCTTCTCCCGCGCGCCGTACGCCGCGTGGCCCCCCGTCTCCACACCTGCGCCGCGCAGCCCTTCCATGAAGTTGCGCACCGAGAGGCGCTCGCCGATGCTCTCCATCGTGTACTCGTCGCCGCGTGGATCGATCACGATCACGAGCTTGGGCACGAGCAGCGCCGCGAGCGGGATGTCGGCGGTGACCGCCACGTCGCCCGCGATGGAATGCTCGGCGATGTGCCGGTCGGCCACGTCGGGACCGCCATCCACGCGGACCGCGGACAGATAGGCATAGCCCGGCGGGAGCTGAATGCGCTGGTTCGCCACCAGCACCGTCTCGAGCCGGAGTCGCTCGGAGGCGCGAAAGCACACCTCCTTCACGTCGCGGGGCGCGGCGTCGGCATCGATCCAGAGCTTCATGTGATGAATCTAGGTGACTGGGCTCCCCGTCTCGAATCGTCGCGCTCCAATGTCCCCCCGCTCGGACACCCGTCGCGGGCCCGACCGCCCGGGCCGTTACTCAACTCGTGCATTGACAGTCGTTTGCCTCGTTGACTCGCACTGGCCCGGCTCTCGCCAAGTGATCCGATCACCATCCGCAAAAAGCCTCGTTCGCATTGCCGCTGGCGTGTATTTCTAGCGTGATGGAGGTCACGACCATCCGTTTGTCGTTCCCTTAGACTCAACGAGTCGGGCGCTGAACGCCGAGCCCGACGGCACGTGCAGCTGAATCCTCATCGTCGTCTGCTCAAGACTGGAGTTCTCATCCATGCGTACCCTTCGTCATCTCCGCCTTGCGGCGTTCGCCACCTTCGCCGCCCTCGCGGCTGCCTGCTCCGATTCCACCGGTCCCTCGAACGTCCAGCCGGCCGACCTGAGCCAGGTCCTCTCCGAGCTGCAGCCATCGTCGCTCGCGCCACTCAACTCGCAGATCTCCGCCGCCCCCGTGGCCGGTCTCAGCGCGCCGG
>DASSIC010000573.1:0-7630 GCA_035692325.1 Gemmatimonadaceae bacterium
GACGACGGGCGCTGCTTCTGGCTCAAGGTGCACGAGATCCCGCAGGCCGGTCGCGCCGCCAAGGGCAAGCCGGTGGTCAACCTGATCAACGTCACCCCGGACACCAAGGTCCAGGCGATCCTGCCGGTCCGCGAGTTCCGCGATGATCAGTTCCTGCTCTTCGCCACCAAGAAGGGCACGGTGAAGAAGACGGCGCTCTCGGCCTACGCCAACCCGCGCAGCAACGGGATCAAGGCGATCAAGATCGAGGAGGGCGACGAGCTGATGGACGTGCAGATCACGAGCGGCACGAACGACATCGTGCTCGCCACGCGGCACGGCCTCTCGATCCGCTTCCACGAGCAGGACGTGCGCGAGATGGGCCGCGACACGACGGGCGTGAAGGGCATCGAGCTCGGCGCCCGTGACGTGGTGATCGGCATGGTGGTGATCAAGCGCGAGGCGACGCTGCTCGTGGTCGCCGAGAAGGGAATCGGCAAGTGCTCGCCGATCGACGACTACCGCGTGCAGAAGCGCGGCGGCAAGGGGATCATCACGATCCACCGCACGGACAAGACCGGCGACGCCGTCTCCATCATGGAAGTCCTCCCCGAGGACGAGCTGATGCTGATGACCAAGCAGGGCATCCTCATCCGCATGCCGGTGAAGGGGATCCGCGTGGCCGGCCGCAACACCCAGGGGGTCAAGCTGGTCAACCTCGACAGCAAGGACCTGGTGATGGCGGTCGCGCGCGTGGTGCCGGAAGAGGAAGGCGAGGCCGAAGTGGTCGGCGCCGACGTCGATGGTCCGGACGAAGGCGGCGACGACGAGGGCGGGGACGAGTAGCCCCGCAACAGGCTCATCACAGCAAGCGGCCCCGGCGCACCATGTGCACCGGGGCCGCTTGCCATCCGGCCCGCTTTCCGCCCCTCCCGATCGGCAGTAGCTTAGCCAATGGACGACCTTTCACATGAGCCGCTACCCGTGAGCACGCCCCCGGAGACGGACTCCCGGCATTCCGCCAGCGGAGTGCAGATCTCGGGAGCGACGCTCGAATATCCCACCACGACGCCGGAGCTCGTGGAAGCGCTTCGCCACGACCGCGAGATGCTCGTGCGCGAGGCGATCCTGTGGCAGCGCTGGATCCGCTACGTCGGCCTGCTCGCGGTGCTGCTGCTCGCCGTGGTGTTCGGCCACGAGCGAGTGCGCATGCTGCTTCCCGCGGCTGGGGTGGTCGTGTTCTACGTGCTGTGCGTGTCGATCACCGCCGCCGTAGTACGACGCGCCGTGACGGTGCACGAGATCCGGCTCCCCGCCTTTCTCGTCACCGCCGACGTGGTGGCGCTGGCGGCGATCGTCTGGCTCAGCGGCGAGGCGAGCGACGCGTCGCGCATCCTGATCGCCGGCCTGCTCGTCGTGCAGCTTGCGGTCTTCTACTTCGGCCGCTGGCTCGGCACCTACTCCGCCGTCATTTCGGGGCTCGCGTACCTGATGGTGGCCGCCGTGCTGCCGCAGCGTGTGCTCGGCGCACATCCTACACCCACCCAGCTGCTCTCCACGCTCGGCCTCTTCGCCCTGGTGTGCGGCGTGCTGATCACGGCGTACGGCAGCTTCCGCGCGCGGATGAATCGCCTGCGCCTGTTCTGCAAGCTCGTCGAGGAGGGAGATCTCACCCCCGCGCTGGCACTCGGCGTGGAGAAGCGCCCCGACGACCTGACGCTGCTGGCCAGGAGCTTCGACGCCATGCGCATGCGGCTGGCGGAACAGATCGGCACCGACCCGCTCACCGGCTGCCTCAACCGCCGTGCGCTGGAGACGCGGCTACGCGCCGAGTGGCGTCAGGCGAAGCGCCGCGGCTCGACGGTGGCGGTGCTGGCGATCGATCTCGACCACTTCAAGAACATCAACGACACGCGCGGCCACCCCTTCGGCGACGTCGTGCTGCAGGAAGTGGTGGGCATCATGAAGGCGACGGCGCGCGACACGGATGCCGTCGCGCGGCTCGGTGGCGACGAGTTCGTCATCGTCCTCCCCGACACCGGTTGGCAGGGCGCGCTCACCTTCGCCGAGCGCATGCGCCGCAAGGTGGATGACTTCTCCTTCGGCGCGGCGACGGGCACGATCCGGCTGACGATCAGCGTCGGCGTGGCGCTCGCGCGCGGCACCGACCCCGTCTCGCCGGAGATGCTGCTGCAGGAAGCCGATCGCTCGCTCTACAAGGCGAAGACGGCAGGACGCAATCGCATTTTCGCGTAGTGACCGCGCACCGATCCCGGTGATAGCTTCCGACCATGCCCGAACTGATCACCCTGGATGACCTCACCGCCGCCGCCGCGCGCATCGCGCCGGTTGCCGTGCGCACACCGCTGCTCCCCTTCGACGCCGCATCGGAGCGGCTGGGCGCGGACATCTGGCTCAAGCCGGAGATGCTCCAGCGCGGCGGTGCGTTCAAGTTCCGCGGCGCGTACAACTTCCTCGCCCAGCTCTCACCTGCCGAACGCTCGCGCGGCGTGATCGCCCCGTCGTCGGGGAACCACGCCCAGGCGGTGGCGCTCGCCGCCAAGCTGTTCGGGGTCAAGGCAGTCGTCGTGATGCCCACCACGGTCACGCCGGCCAAGCGCGGCGGCGCCGAGCGGCTCGGCGCGCGCATCGAGCTGGCAGGCACCACGACGCAGGAGCGGATGGACCGCGCCGTGGAGCTGATGGAAGCGGAAGGGCTCACGATGGTCCCGCCGTACGATCACGAGTGGATCATCGCGGGGCAGGGGACCGCCGGGCTCGAGATCGCCGCGGACATGCCCGATGTGGAGACCGTACTGGTCCCCGTCGGCGGGGGCGGGCTGAGCGCCGGCGTCGCCACCGCGATCAAGCTGCGCGCGCCGCGTGCGCGCGTCATCGGCGTGGAACCGGCGAGTGCGCCAAAGCTGTCGCGCGCGCGTGAGGCGGGTCATCCGGTGCGCATCCCGGCGAGCGGTGGCCTGGCCGATGGACTGCTCGCGGTGGAGGTGGGGGGCATCACCTTCGCGCATCACGAGCGCTACGTGGACGACGTGGTGCAGGTGGAGGACGCCTCGCTCCGCTGCGCCATGCGCCTCCTGCTCGATCGCATGAAGCTCGTGGCGGAGCCGAGCGGCGCGATCACCGTCGCCGCGCTGATGGAAGGCATCGTGCGGCCGCGCGGCCGCACGGTGGCCGTGCTCAGCGGCGGCAACATCGAATGGGGCGGGCTCGCGCCGCTCGTCGCCGACGCGTGATGCCATGAATCGCTGCCCCACCTGTGGGACGACCTACGCGGCCGAAGCGCGCTTCTGCACGCGCGACGGGTCCAAGCTCGTGGCGCGCCAGACGATGAACCTGGCGACGCCCGCGCGCGGCACGTTGAGCGGGCGCGCCGAGCCGGCCGAGCCGGTGACGCACACGAACCTCGTGGGGCAGGTGCTCGACGGTCGCTACCAGATCGAGAAGAAGATCGGTGAAGGCGGGATGGCGTTCGTCTATCTCGCCCGCGACGTGTCGACGCAGGAGCAGTACGCGATCAAGGTGCTGTCGGCCGCGCTCTCGCGCGATCAGAACGCGATGGCGCGCCTCAAGCGCGAGGCGAGCCTGGGCATGCGCCTCGCCCACGCCAACGTCTGCCACATCATTCGGCTCGGCGAGACGCAGGACGGACTGGTGTACGTCGTCATGCCCTTCGTGAAGGGGGAGATCCTCTCCGACCGCAACAACCGGAAGGGCACGCTGGATCTCGAGGAAGTCGTGCGTTTCGTGCACGACATCGCCGCCGGCCTGCAGGTGGCGCACGAGCTCAAGATCGTGCATCGCGACCTGAAGCCGGAGAACGTCATGATCCGCAAGGATCCCGACGGCACCGAGCGCGCGGTGGTGATGGACTTCGGGCTGGCGAAGGAGCGCCGCGCCGACGCCGAGCTCCAGAAGCTCACGGCGACGGGGATCATTCTCGGCACGCCGGAGTTCATGAGCCCCGAGCAGCTGCGCGGCAAGCCGCTCGACGCGCGCACCGACGTGTACTCCCTCTCGCTGATGACGTTCGAGATGCTGACCGGCAAGCTGCCGTTCGCGGGACGCACGCAGCAAGAGATGATGATCGCGCGCCTGCGCAACGAGCCGACGCCGCTGCGCCAGGCGAGCCCCGAGCTGGATTTTCCGGAGCCGGTGGAGCGCGTGCTGCTGAAGGCGATGAGTCGCGAAGCCGATGCGCGCTACGCCACCGCGCCGGAGTTCGCGGCCGCCCTGGCCAAGGCCGCGAGCGGCCGGCTCAGCGACACGGGGATCCTCGGCCGGCTGTTCAAGCGCTAGCGTGGCGTCGTCGATCCGCCATCTGCTCTGCATCACCGCCGTCGCTGGCCTCGTGGCGTGCGGGGCTCGCAAGAACGACTGGAGTCCCGCGGCCGTGGGTGCGGCGACCTTCGAGGTGAATCCTGCCACGCGGGGGATGACCTCGCGCGTGCGGTGGATGCTGGCGCCGGACAGCAGCGCGCTGCTCGTGATGGACGATCCCGCCGCGGTGGAGAACGACGCGATCCCCAACGGACTCCTTTTCGCGACCGAACGCACGGGCCGCGTCTTCCGGATGGACAGCGTGTGGAGCGCCGCCCCATCGCCCGACTGGCGCCGGCTCGCGATCGGGCGCGGCGTCGTGCTCGGCGGTGGCGAGGCGCAGACGATTCCGCCGGAGCGATGGGCTGCCCCTGCGGCGAGGCTGCGCGCCATCGCGGGAGCGGAGCCGGCGCTGGTGGCCGAGTCGCTTCGTGCACACTCGTTCCCGGTGAGCGGGATGGCGGTGGTCGAGGGCGCAGCCGTGACGCTCGTCGCCGACGTGGAGCACACGGCGCCGACCGTGCCGGTCAGTTTCGTCGCCCTCGACGGATGGCGCGTCCGATGGAGCACGGATGGCGCCGATCTGTTCGTCGGCACGCGTCCCGTGCGCGTGCAGGACGACGCGCCGAGCGCGGGCGAGCGGAGGGTGTCGGTGGGAGGCGTGGCGCTGACCGGTGCGCCCGCGGCCGATGAGCCGCGCTGGACCGACGGTCCCACACTCGACATCAGCGCGCCGACGACCTTAAGCGCCACGCGACCGCTCGTCGTGCGTGGCCGGACGATCGAGGTGCGCGACGGACGGATCGTCGTGCGCGAGCGCGACACCGCCGGCCGCGATACCGTCCGCGACGTCGGGCCCGGGATCCCCCTCGCCGCCACGCGCGGCGGACATTTCGTTCTCGCCGTCGCGCCGCGCCCCGATCGGCGGCCGCACGAATCCGCCGACCATGCCGTCGTCTATCGTGTCCCCTAGCTATCGCCTCATGCTCAACGGAATTGCCCCACGCCGCTCGGCAGTTGTCGCGCTTCTCACGACGTTCGTCGCGGCGCAGGCTGGTGCGCAGGCCGTCGTCAGCCCGTTCGCCGGCCATACTTACCAGCCCGGCATCGACGTCCGCGACTACGACATTCGCATCGAGCTGCCGGATACGGGCGCCTTCATCCGTGGCGACGTCACGGTGACCGCGCGGCGTGCTCCGGGCGTCAACACCCTCCGCCTGGATCTGGTCGATCGGCTGACGGTGCGCGGCATCGAGGTGAACGATCTCGCCGTGGGACCGGTGCATGTGCACGATCGCATCGAGGTGCCGCTCGGCGGCGTGAGCGGCGACAGCCTGAGCGTGCGCATTCGCTACGACGGTGTCGTCACCGACGGACTCGTCGCGATGAAGGATACGCAGGGACGGTGGACCTGGTTCGGCGACAACTGGCCCGACCGCACGCGGCAGTGGCTGCCCACGGTGGATCATCCGAGCGATAAGGCAACGGTGAGCTTCACGGTGCGCGCTCCCACCGGGCGCACGGTCGTCGCCAACGGTACACAGCTCGGCACCCGCGCGCTCGGCGGCCGCGACGCGCGCTTCACCGAGACGCGCTGGCGCGAGGGGAATCCGATCCCGACCTATCTGATGGTGATCGGCGCCGGACCGCTGGTGAGCGTGCCGCTCGCGACGACCGGCTGCGCGCAGCCCGACGCGTCGCGCTGCGTGCCGCAGTCGGTGTACCTCATGCCGGAGCTTCGCGAGTGGCTCCCCGGCCCCTTCGCCGCCGCGGCGCCGATCGTGTCGCTGTTCGAGCGCCTCGTCGGTCCCTTTCCCTACGAGAAGCTCGCGCACGTGCAGTCGGCGACGCGCTTCGGCGGGATGGAGAACGCGACGGCCATCTTCTACGCGTACGACCTGTTCGCGAAGCGCACGATGGGCGAGGGGATCATCGCGCACGAGACCGCGCACCAGTGGTTCGGCGACGCGGTCACCGAGCGCGAGTGGGGACATCTGTGGCTGTCCGAGGGGTTCGCGACGTATTTCGCCGCGCTCTGGACGAAGCAGTCGCGCGGCGACGCGGCGTACCGCGCCGAGATGGCGACGATCCGCCAGCAGATCCTCGACGACTCCATCGTTGCGCGCCGCCCCGTGATCGACACGGCGCAGACCAACTACCTCGCGCTGCTGAACACCAACAGCTACCAGAAGGGCGGCTACGTGCTGTACATGCTGCATCAGCAGCTCGGCGACAGCGCCTTCTTCGGCGGCCTGCGCTCGTACTACGCGAAGTATCGGAATGGCACGGCACTGAGCGACGATCTGCGCGCCGAGCTGGAACGGTCGTCCGGACGCCCGCTGGGTCAATACTTCGACCAGTGGCTGCGCCGCCCCGGCGTCGCCACGCCGAAGATCGGCTGGGCGTACGACGCGTCGAACGGCTCCATCTCGCTGCTCGCTCTGCAGGACTCGACGCGTGCCTACGAGCTGCCGCTCACGGTGCAGGTGACCGAACGCACCGGGGAGCCGCGACGGATCGACGTCACGATTCCGGCGCAGGCGCGGGCGACCATCTCGTTGCCCGGGCGCTTTCCCAGCCGTCCTGCTAGCATGAGCTTCGACCCTGATCATCTCCTGCTGGCGCGCATCGGCCAGCCATGATGCCGATGCCGCATCGAGTGCTGACGCTGGCGCTCGCCTTCGCGCTCGTCACGCCGGCCGTCGTCAGCGCCCAGTGGGGGCGCTCGCCCCTGCCGCGCTCGCGCGCCGACGTCCTGCTCGACGCCGGGCTCTGGCCGCAGGCGGAAGAGGCGTACTACGCCCAGTCGCGGATTCGCCCGCGCTCGCCCGCGCCGCGCGCCGCGCTCGGCCGCTATCTCGCCATGAAGGGCGCGGTGCTGCCAGGAACGATCCTGATCGAAGAGGCGATGAAGTTCGGACTCGACTCCGCGATGGGGAGGGCACTGCTCAAGCCGTGGCGCTCGGTGCTGGAGTGGCGCGCGATCGCGACGATCCACGCCGACTCGTCAGTGCGCGTGCGACCACCGCGCGACTCGACGGCGCTCTTTCAGCTGCCCCTGCCTCCGCGCCCCGCCGCGGACGGCACGCCGCGCAGCACCTATCGCGACACCGTCTGGGCCGACGTCGTGCCGCGGCTCATCGGGTCGGACAGTCTCTACACGAGATCTCCACGCGTCGGGCTGGAGCTGATCGAGGCGCTCGTGCCCTCGCTCGACACCGCGACGATGCGTCTCACGCTGCACGCCGACGCGAAGAGCGCGTCGCGTTCCACGGGCCAGCGCTATCCCCTGCTGCGCGACGCGAAGGACATT
>DASSIC010000574.1:0-3038 GCA_035692325.1 Gemmatimonadaceae bacterium
GAGGTAGTCATGGTCAGCCCATCGCCGCAACTGTGGTGAGCGCGCGCACGAGGGTGCGCTTCGCGAGCTCGATCTTGAAGCCGTTCTCCGACTGCGCCTTCGCGCCGCGCAGCGCCTCTTCGGCCGCGGCGCGGAAGGTCGCCGTCGTGGCCGTCTGTCCAATCAGCGCGTGCTCCGCTTCACGCGAGCGCCATGGCTTGGTGGCGATGCCGCCGAACGCCACCCGTGCGTCGCGGATGCGCGTGCCGTCGAGGTCGAGCGCGACGGCGGCCGACGCGAGGGCGAAGGCGTACGACGCACGGTCGCGCACCTTGCGATAATGCGAGCGTCGCGCCCATGGGAGTGGCGGGACGTCGACCGCCGTGATCATCTCGCCCTGCCGCAGCACCGTGTCACGCCCGGGGTGCGCGCCGGGCTGCAGATGGAAGTCCGTCACGGGAATGGTGCGCTCGCCCGGCGGTCCGGTCACACGCACCAGAGCGTCGAGCGCGGCGAGGGCGACCGGCATGTCACCGGGGCTGGTGGCGATGCACTGGCGGCTCGTGCCGAGCACGGCGTGGATGCGGTTGTGTCCCTCGACGGCGGAGCAGCCCGAACCCGGCTCGCGCTTGTTGCAGGGCATTGCCGTGTCGCGGAAGTAGTAGCACCGCGTGCGCTGCATCAGGTTGCCGCCCACCGTCGCCATGTTGCGGATCTGGCCCGATGCACCGGCGAGCAGCGCCTCGGACAGCACGGGATAGCGCTCCTTCACGACGGTGCTCCACGCCAGGTCGCTGTTCCGCACCAGTGCGCCGATGCGGAGCCCACCATCGGGCAATGGCGCCACTTCATTCATGTAGGCGTGGCGCGCCCCCAGCCGGTTGATGTCGACGAGCCGGCTCGGCGTCTCGACGTTGAGCTTCATGAGATCGACGAGCGTCGTGCCGCCGGCGATGAAGCGGGTGTTCTGGCTCGCGGCGACGAGACGCGTCGCGTCGGCGATGTCCGCGGCGGCGGAGTATTCGAAGGGTCGCATGTCAGCCTCGCACCGTGGCGCGCACGTCCTGGATGGCGGCGACGATCCCGGGGTAGGCGCCGCACCGGCAGATGTTCCCGCTCATGCATTCCTTCACGTCGGCGTCGGCGGGACCGCAGGGCTCCTTGAGCAGCGCCGTGGCCGACATGATCTGGCCGGACGTGCAGTACCCGCATTGGAAGCCGTCATGCTTGATGAACGCCGCCTGCATCGGATGCAGGGCATCGGCGGTGGCGAGCCCTTCTACCGTCGTGATCTCGTCGCCCTGATGCATGATGGCGAAGGTGAGGCAGGAGAGCTCACGCCTTCCGTTCACATGCACCGTGCACGCGCCGCACTGCCCATGGTCGCACCCCTTCTTGGTGCCGGTGAGGCCCGCGTGCTCGCGCAGTGCATCGAGCAGGGTGACGCGCGGCTCGATCGCCATGCTGACCGACCGACCGTTGACGCGGAGGGTCACCGCCACCGCGGCGGCATCGGGATGGAGCGGATCGGCGAGCCGCTCGGCGATCGGCTCCGCTTTCGCCGCGAGAGGCGCCGCCGCAAGCGCGAGCGCGGCGGCGAGCGCGGTCGCGACGAACTCGCGACGCGTCGGTGCACGCAGGGGATCCCGCTCGTCCGTCGGCTGCGCGCAGGGTGCGACCGGCGTCCAGCTCTCGTCACGCGGCGCGAAGCGGGCCGCCTGCTCGTCTGGCGTCGGCATGACGAGCGCCTCGAGCGCGCCGAGCAGCTCGGCCGAGCTCGGAGCGGAACCCGTCGGGCCGGCGTGCTTCCACGCGATCGTCCCGTCCGCGTCGACGACGAACAGCGCCTGCCCCCCGCTCACGCCATATCGCTCGGCCACGGCGCCGCACGGATCGAGATCGGCGAGCAGCGGGACACGCACCGCGTCGGCGGCGAAGGCGAGCTGGCACCACATCCCGTCCATCGAGATGCCGAGCAGCTCGGCATTCACCCCGGGCACCTGGCGCACCAGCCAGTTGAAGTGCGCGAGCTGATCGGCGCGCGAGGGATCCCAGTCGTCGGGATAGAAGGCGAGGATGACTGGCTGGCCGCGCAGGTCGCTGAGCGAGACGCTCCGACCGCTGGCCTCGGCGAGCGCGAAGTCGGGGGCGGGCATGCCGACGTCGACGCGTGCGCAGGAGGTGGGCATCGTCATGGAATGAAATGCGGGAATCGGGAGAACGGCGTGGGCCGCATATTCCGAACCAGTTGCCATGTCATCCCGCAGCTGCACGGGAGCCGTGTCGGGGTCAGCCGTGAGAGGTCGGCACCGGTGCCTCGGAGGCCGCTCGCCGGTCGCGATAGTGCAACCACGACGTGCGCAGCACGAACGGAAGACCGAGCGACATGACGACGATCGCTCCCGGCAGGATCGGCGCGGGGACCCTCAGCCAGACGACCGCGCCACGCAGCAGAAGCAGTACGGCGAGCATTGCGGCGACATACAGCATGAGCACCTTGCCCAGCACGACCGGAACCAGAAGCGTCGTCGGTATCGCCATCTGCGCGGTGCGCCGCGCCACGATGGTGTCCAGTGCCCTGGTCAGCTCATCGGCGCGCTGGGGGCGATCGGCTGGCTCCTTCTCGAGGCAGCGCATCACCAGCGTTTCCAGCGCCTGTGGCACGTCGGGACGGAAGCTGGAGACCGGTGCCGGCGCACGAGTGATCTGCGCGGCCAGTCGCTTGCTCGACGGCACATCGGCGAACGGCGGCTGGCCCGTGAGCAGCTCGTACGCCATGCAGCCGAAGGAGTAGATGTCCGCGCGATGATCCGTCGCGGGATCCGCCGCCGCCTGCTCGGGCGCCATGTACGCCGGGGTTCCGACCGAGACGCCGGTGGCGGTGAGCGAGACGCGCGCGGGCGCCGTTGTGGCGTCGGAGATCGCCTTGGCGATGCCGAAATCCGTCACCACCGCCACGCCGCCGCTGAGCAGGACGTTGTCCGGCTTGATGTCGCGATGGACGACTCCGCGCTCGTGCGCGTACGCCAGCGCGCGAGCCACGTCGCGCATGATGGAGA
>DASSIC010000575.1:0-2190 GCA_035692325.1 Gemmatimonadaceae bacterium
TCGGAGCTGATCGGCGACATCCGCTCGAGCGCCGACGCCATCGCGGTGGCGGCCACGCAGCTCACCGAGTCGGCGCAGGGCCTCTCCGAAGGCGCGACCGAGGAAGCGGCGAGCGTCACCCAGACCACCGGCAGCCTCGACGCGCTCAACGACTCCATCGCCCGCACGGTGAAGGAGATCGCCCAGATGGACGAAGTGGCACGCCTGGGCGCGTCGGACGCGGAAAAGAGCGGCAAGGCGATGGAGACGACGGTCGCGGCGATGATGTCGATCACCGACAAGGTCACCGCCATCAACCAGATCGCCGACCAGACGAACCTCCTCGCGCTCAACGCCGCGATCGAAGCGGCGCGCGCGGGACAGCAGGGGCGCGGCTTCGCCGTCGTCGCCGAGGAAGTGCGCCGGCTCGCCGACGTTTCGCGTCGCACCGCCGGCGAGATCACCGAGCTCGCCGCGCGCAGCAAGTTGACCGTGTCGCAGTCGGGTGAGCTCATCGACGGGCTGGTGCCGCGCATCCGTCAGACGGCCGCCATCGTGCGGGCGGTCTCCGCGTCATCCGCCGAGCAGGTGGAGAGCCTGGACCTGGTGGGCAAGGCGATGCAGCAGGTGGATGACGTCACCCATCGCAACGCCGCCGCGGCGCAGCAGCTCGGCGCCATGGCCCAGGAGCTCACCGCGCAGTCCGAGACGCTCCAGGAGCTGATCGGTCGGTTCCGCGGCGTGCGCGGCGAGACCGCGATCCTCCCCTCCGCGAACCCGAGACGGATCGTCGCCGCCTGACCGGCACGTACGCCAGCGCGCCGGGCGCCTTCTCGTCCGGGGCGCTGGCGTGCGTCCGTCCCCGGCGGCACCTTTCCATCCCCGGATCGCCGTCCGTTCCGCACCGTTCCCGCTGCGGCCGTGAAGATTCTCGTTGCCGATGACGATCCGCTAGGTTCCACGTATGTCGACCCCCGACACCAGCATTCGATCGCGCGAGGAGCTGATCGCCGAGCTGCAGGGCGAGATCAGGACGCTCGCGCGTGAGCGGAACGCGGTCATCCTGGCGCACAACTACGAGCGCCCCGAAGTGCAGGACGTCGCCGATTTCGTCGGTGATTCGCTCGGCCTGTCGCGCGAGGCCGCCAAGACGCCAGCCGACGTCATCGTGTTCTGCGGCGTGCACTTCATGGCCGAGACGGCCGCGGTGCTCTCCCCGCAGAAGACGGTGCTTCTCCCCGATCTCGCCGCCGGCTGCTCGCTCGCCTCGATGATCGACGCCGAGCAACTCCGCGCCTGGAAAGCCGAGCATCCGGGCGCTGTCGTCGTCTCGTACGTGAACACGACGGCCGAGGTGAAGGCGGAGAGCGACTACTGCTGCACGTCCGGGAACGCGCTCGAGATCGTGAACGCGATTCCGGCCGACACCGAGATCCTGTTCTGTCCCGACATGTTCCTCGGCGCGCACGTCAAGCGCATGAGCGGCCGGGACAACATCAGGATCTGGATGGGCGAATGCCATGTGCACGCCGGCATCGATCCCGAGGACATCCGGCTGCGCCGCGCCGAGCATCCTGGCGCCGAGTTCCTCATTCATCCTGAGTGCGGCTGCTCCACGAGCGTGCTCGAGGCAATGTCCGCCGGCGAGGTGGATCCGGAGGGGGTGCAGATCCTCTCCACCGAAGGGATGATCAAGCGCCCCGCGCTGTCGGAGGCGGACGAGTTCATCGTCGCGACCGAGGTGGGGATCCTGCACCGCCTGCGGCGCGAAAATCCGTCGAAGCGGTTCTTCGCGGCGAACGAGATGGCGTCGTGCGCATACATGAAAGTGACCACGCTGCCCAAGGTGAAGCGCGCACTGGAGCAGATGCAGCACCGCATCACGGTGCCGGCGCCGGTGGCGAGCCGCGCGCGGCGGGCGATCGAGCGCATGATCGCCATCGGCGGCCAGCAGCCGCTGAGCCCCGTGCCCACAACGACGGTGGATCCGGGCGAATAGCGCCCGCGACCGCACGACGGAGGGAACATGGAAATGGAGCGGCAGGAACCCGAGCGGCGTCGTCCGCCGCGCACCATCACTCCCCTGAGCACGCCGGCCATCGGTGGAATCGGGCTGCTCCGTTTTCCGTACAGCCAGGAAGAGCTGCACGTGCTCGTGAAGAGCGCGCTCGACGAGGACGGTGCGTTCAACGACGTGACGACGCTGGCCAC